>CAJXVF010000084.1 GCA_913060845.1 uncultured Alphaproteobacteria bacterium
CTATTCGTCGGCAGCGTCAGATGTGTATAAGAGACAGCCGTGATGACGACGGCAAATGCGACGGTTACTTCAGCTTCGGCATTATCCGTAAAAGCTGCCGTCACGCCTTTCGGCTTCTGCACAAACTTCTCGCTTGCTTCCGCCCGTTCGATCAGCACGGTGATTGTGCCGCGCGAGGCAGCGTCTGGGCGAAGCCGGGTGGCTACCCAACGTCGGACCGTTGCCGAAGGTGGCTCTGCGATACGGACGGCGACTGCGGAATCTGGCGGTGTGACGCCTGGGCCTTCTTTGATCACGATCTGGTCTGCGGACACATTCCAGACTGGGCTTTCAGCGAACGTCACCTTGGCTGGCTGATACGGTTCCACCGGTGCCGTGCAGGCCGCCAGCGCGAGCGCCATGCCAGCAACAAGAAATAGCCGTCGTTTGACCTGGTATTCAGGCAGGATCTTCGCTGAAAAGCGCATCAAGGGCTGCATCATCAAACCGCTCCGTTTTTCCGCAGAATTCACATGTGACGTCGATAACACCATCGACCTTGCAGTCTTCTACTTCGCTTCGGGGTAGTCGTGCCAGCAAATCATGGAATTTATTAGGTGGGCATTCACACTCGCCACTGATGGCAGACGGGTCAAAAATCCGCACGCCATCCTCATGGAATAGCTTAAAGAGCAAATCCTCAGGTGCCTCAGACTGAGCCAGCATTTCCTCAGACGTCGCTGTGGCCAGCAACGCCATGGCGCGCATATAGCCCTCGTCCTCTTCCCAGGTCTCCGGTGGTGGCCGGAACGCATCGACGCTGCCGCCGGATACCGCTTCGCCGCCCGTTTCCGGAACCCGTTGAACTAAAAGCGCCGCCCCGCGCCAGCGACCATCTTCACCGAGTTCACATGCCAAGCGCAGGCCCGTTGGGATCTGTTCGGATTGCCTGAAATAATGATGCACACTGTCTGCCAGCGTTTCACCTTCAAGCGCTACAATGCCTTGATAACGGCCTTCGCCGCCATCTCGCTCGACAGTAAAGGCCAGATAGCCACCGCCAAACATCCGGGCGACGCTTGGATTGGTCGGAAGGTCCGCCACTTTCTCTGCGTCAAAGCCAACATATCCGCGTAGATGCCCGCCAGTATCAACATCCGCCACGAGGATCCGCATGGCGCCTTCACCCTGCACTTGCAGCGTAAACTTGCCCTCAAACTTCAGAGTTGCGGATAGCGCCGCCGTCAACGCGATGGCCTGCCCAAGCACGTTAGACGCAGCTTCCGGGTAATCGTGACGGCGAAGGATTGCATCGATCGCTGTATCCAGCTTGACGAGCCTGCCACGCAAACCACTTTCGACGAGCTGAAACGGCAACACAAAATCGCCGTCAAGCGTCCGCAAGCTGTTCAATACAGGATCAATCATCGTCGTTTCTCCTGCATGGCGCGACCACGAGTGCATTCAGCCAAGGCAATAAGCCAAGATGCCCTTTTTGGAATGCAGCCGGTTTTCTGCTTCGTCCCATGCCGCAGATTGCGGGCCATCAAGCACCGCATCCGTCACTTCCTGGCCTCGTTTTGCAGGCAGGCAGTGCAAGAAAATGGCTTCGGCCTTCGCTTGTGCCATCAGTGTCTCATCAACTCGGAACGGGGCCAGCATGTTGTGAAGCGATGGCTTATCAGACTCATCGCCCATAGAAATCCACACGTCCGTGACGACGACGTCTGCATTCGCTACAGCTTCCGTCGCGTTATGCGTAACGGAAACCTTCGCGCCAGACTGCTTCGCCCATTCCAAGGCTTTCGCCGCTGGCATGCGTTCTTCTGGGCAAGCAATGGCAAGCTCGAAGTCGAAGCGGGCGGCGGCATGCATCCAGGAATGCAAGACGTTATTACCGTCGCCAGACCACGCAACCTTCAATCCAGACAGACGGCCAAAGCGCTCCTGCATGGTGATCAGGTCCGCCATAAGCTGGCAGGGATGTGACCAATCAGAGAGCAAATTGATGACCGGCACAGTCGCGAACTTCGCCAGTTCGTCTAACTTGCCGTGATCATTTGTACGGAGTGCAATGGCGTCCACATATCGGGAAAGCACACGCGCCGTATCGCCCACGGTTTCGCCGCGGCCCAATTGGCTATCGTTAGGGTTCAGAACAACCGTATTGCCGCCCATCTGCTTCACCGCGGTTTCCAGGGAAACGCGGGTGCGGGTAGAGGGCTGTTCGAACATCATCAGCACTGTCTTGCCAGCTAACGCATTGGCAAGGTCGGACTTACCCGATTTAACACGCGCCCCGATCTCCAGCATCTGCTGAAGATCGGGGGTGTCGTAATCGGCCAAATCAAGAAAGTGCTTGAGGCCGGTATCCGTCATGCGGCAGCAGCCAGAGATGCGAGCGCTTTGTCGAACGCGTCCACAACGTCGCCGATTTGCTCATCTGAGATAATCAGCGGCGGCAAGAAACGCACGACATTCTCGCCAGCGGGTACCGTCAGCAAACCTTGCTCACGACACGCCGCAACGACTTCGCCGTTTACGCCTTTGACCTTGCAGCCAAGCATCAGGCCCATACCGCGCACATCTTCGATCTGATCTGGGCGCGCTTTAGCCAGCGCTTCCAGCTTATCGCGGAACAGCTTGGCTTTGGCGTTGACGCCCTTAAGAACGCCTTCATCCAGCAGCACATCAAGCACGGCATTCACAGCAGCTGATGCCAGCGGATTACCGCCAAACGTGGAGCCATGGGTGCCGGCAACCATGCCAGCTGCCGCTTTCTTAGTCGCAAGACATGCGCCGACGGGGAACCCGCCGCCCAAGCCTTTTGCCAAAGACATAACATCTGGCTCTACGCCCGCCCATTCATAGGCGAACAGCTTACCGGTACGGCCCATACCGCATTGCACTTCATCCACACCCATCAGGATGCCGAATTCATCACATGCAGCGCGAACGCCCTTGATGTAGTCGATATCCATCGCGCGGATACCGCCTTCACCTTGCACGGGCTCAATGATGACGCCCGCTGTTTCCGCCGTAATAGCGCTGCGCAGCTCATTCAAATTGCCGAACGGCACCTGATCAAAGCCAGGTGATGTTGGACCGAAGCCAGCCAAATGCGCAGGATTATTACCCGCCGCCAAAGTCGCGAGCGTGCGTCCGTGGAATGCGCCCTGAATCGAAATGATGCGATGCTTTTCTGGCGCGCCATTGTGGGCATGGAATTTCCGCATGACCTTGATCTGCGCTTCCAGCGATTCAGCGCCGGAGTTGCAGAAGAACACGAGGTCCGCAAAACTGTTGGCTGTCAGTCGTTCAGCCGCTTTCATCTGACCAGGAATGTTGTAGAGGTTAGACGTATGCCAAACCTTCTCGATCTGATCCTTCATAGCGGCGACCAAATGCGGATGCGAATGGCCAACGGACGTAACAGCGATGCCCGAACCGCAATCCATGAATCGTCGCCCCGCCGTATCGAACAGGTAAATGCCCTCTCCCTTCTCGAACGCGATGTCGCGTGCGCCATAGGTCGGCATTACAGTATCGATCACAGCCAGCTCCTGTCATGGATGGGCGGGTCAGTTTCGGTTTCCGAAAACGGAGTCCGCCCGTTGGGAAAGCGGCCTATTAACGAGGCCGCGCGCCAAATGTCAACGCATAGTCGTTCTGGATGGACATTTTGACGAAGGATACCCGCGCATTAATGGGCTATGTGCGCTCCGGCCTGGCCTATCTGGACAGGTATGGCGGCCCCCGCGCCCGCGTCCTCCGCACACTAGAACGACGCGCCCGCCGGAAGGAACTGGAAGGCGAGGAAGCGGCAGAGATGGTCGCCGCCGCCATGGCCAAGCTCGACGCGCTGGAGGTTATGGATGATTGGGCTTTTGCTGCTGGGAAAGCGGGCGCCCTCCGCCGCAAAGGAACCTCCCGCCGGGCGGCGATGGCGAAACTCCTGAACACCGGCCTAGACCGTGATTTAGCAGCCGAAGCCCTTGCCCAACTTGATTCCGAAGCCGACGACCCGGAGGAAGCCGAACGCACCGCCGCAAACCGCTACGCCCAACGCCGCCGCTTCGGCCCCTTCCGCCAAGACCCAGAAAAGCGCGCGGAACGGCGCGTCAAGGACATAGCAGCCATGGCCCGCGCCGGATTTCCTGTAAGCCTAGCCATATCAGTCATTGATGCGGATGATGACCGAATAACCTAGATTTAGAATTCTCGGTGCCCGAATGCCTTCCCCGCTTCCGTGGATTAAGCTAGCGTTTCGGCTAGAACTCAATTTGCTTGAGGGATTGCATCGAAAATGACCGATTTCTATGACGAGCGGGATCAGATGGATGCGGGCGCGCGTGAAGCGGCGCTGATGGCGTCGTTGCCGGCGCAGCTATACTTTGCCAAAGCAAACGCGCCCTACTTCACCAAGTTGCTGGCAGGTATTGACCCGGCAACGATCATCAGTCGTGAAGCTCTAGCGACGCTTCCTGTCATCTATAAAAGCGACCTGGTGGCGGCACAGGCGGCACATCCTCCCTTCGGCGGTATGAACGCGACGGCGACGGGGGACCTGCTGCATATCTTTCGCTCCCCCGGCCCCATCGCTGAGCCAGAAGGGCGGCAAGCTGATTGGTGGCGCGCAGCACGGGCATTCCACGCAGCCGGTGTGCGCAAAGGCGATGTTTGCCACTGCAGCTTCTCCTATCACTTAACACCTGGCGCTTGGATTATGGATTCAGCCGCCCGCTCACTCGGATGCGCCGTCTTCCCAGGTGGTGTTGGCAATACGGACCTACAGATCGAGGCGATGGCCCATTACAAGGCGACAACATTCTGCGGCACGCCCGATTTCCTGAAGATCATGCTGGAACGTGCGCGGGAACTTGGGGCAGATGTATCCAGTATTACCAAAGCCATCGTCGGCGGCGGCGCGCTGCCACCTTCCCTCCGCCAGCTTATTCAGACAGAATTCGGCGTAACGCCGTTGCAGAATTACGGCACTGCGGACTTAGGCATCGTCGCGTATGAAAGCCCGGCGATGGAAGGCATGCTGATCAACGAAGGGCTGATCCTAGAGATCGTCCGCCCAGGTTCGGGCGAACCGGTTGCTGAAGGCGAAGTTGGCGAAGTCGTTGTTACCATCCTGAACCGTGATTATCCGCTGGTGCGCTTCGCCACCGGAGACCTATCCGCCATGCTGCCCGGCGAAAGCCCCTGCGGCCGCACAGCGCCCCGCATCAAAGGCTGGATGGGTCGCGCCGACCAAACCGCAAAAATCCGCGGCATGTTCGTGCGCCCAACGCAAATGGAGCAAATCCTGAAAGCGCACCCAGAAATCCAACGCACCCGCCTGATCATCACCTCTGAAGATCACCGCGATCAGTTCACCTTGCATTGCGAAGTCGAAACCCCGGATGCAGCGCTATCAGAAAAGATCAGTGCCACCATGAAGCAGATCATCAACCTCGCCGGGCCGGTCGAGCTTACCGCTCTTGGAACACTGCCAAGCGACGGCAAAGTGATTGAGGATGCACGGACGTATGAGTAAAGCACGACATGTCATATTGACACCGATGACCGTCTACGTTTCACCTACTGTCCCATAGAAGTTAGGAAACAAAATCGTGAAAAAGCAGCCCAACCTCTCGCAACTCATTGAGCAAGCGCGGCGCGTCCACATGACAGCTGAACAGCTTGAAAGCCAGAAGCGTGATTTCGCATATGGCAATACGAAATTTGAAAATGATGCAATCACGCGTGAGATGATTGACGAAGCGGCAGACGCGCGCTTACGCCATTAGGCTTTGATCTAAAATTAGGCATCGAATCAAATGTCAGATAATGACTTCGGTTTAGACACAGGCGCTGAAGCATCATTGATGGCGGCTAACGGTGTGTTGCTGTCAGATTTCATGGACAGCGTTATCAAGCAATTCCTTGAGCCAGATAGACCATTCAGATTAACCGTTAGCCTAATCCGCGATCTACAAGGGGTAGCTGTGCGCGGGCTGCGCCGCGATGCAGGCAACTTTCGCTCAAATGAAGTGAGCATTCACGGCAGAATTCACAAGCCACCGCAAGCCTTTATGGTTGAAAACCTGATCAGAGAACTCTGTGATTATATGAATCTCAATTGGCATGAACAATCAGCATTTCATCTGGCTGCGTATGTGATGTGGTGCCTGAACTGGATTCATCCCTTTAGCGATGGCAATGGGCGAACCAGCCGGAGTTTATCGTATATCATTTTGTGCACACGCATCCGGCATGCCTTACCGGGCGAGCCAACAATCCCAGCGCAAATCGAAGCCAATCGGCAACCGTATTTTGACGCGTTAGAAGACGCAGATACCCACTCCAGCGACACCACTGAGCCGCATATCGTCGCAATGGAAACGCTCATAAAAGACATGCTTGCGTATCAATTGCTCAGCGTCGTAGCGGTCGCGGATGGTTCGGATATTCCAAATCTCCTGAGCGACTGACCAGCTCTGGAACAATCTGCGACGCTACCAAATTCAATTCCGGAAGCCCATATTCTAAGCCACCGCTTCGATCAGCCCCTGCTTCTGGTCGAGCCAGCGTAGAGCGTCGTCCATGCGGCGGGGGGTTATCATTACGGTGCGGTCGGCACCGGCGTCTGCGTAGCGCTTTATCAGGTCATCATCTTTGGCGTTGAAAGCGAAGACGGAGATTGAGATGCTGGCGGGGTCGCGGCCTGCGTCTGCCGCTTTTTGCTTCAGCGCTTTGATCATAGGCGGCAGGTCGTCCACCAGCACGTCGATGGGAATCCATCCGTCCGCATAGCGCACCACTCGGTCTAGCGTTTTGGGGCGCGCGCCACCGATCACGATGGGCGGGCCGCCGGTCTGCGATGGCTTCGGATTCGAGATGATGCTCTTGAAATTGGCGAATTCGCCGTCATAGCTGGCTTCTTCATCGCGCCAGATGACCTTCATGGCCTCGCACCGCTCGCGGAGCGCTTTCCAGCGGCGGCTATACGGGACGCCGTGGTTTTCGCATTCGTCCTGGTTCCACCCGGCACCTACACCTAAAACCACGCGTCCGTTCGAGAGGTAATCCAGCGTAGCGACGGTTTTCGCGAGCGTAATTGGATGATGCTGCGGCACAAGTGCGATGCCAGTGCCGAGCTTGATCCGGCTGGTTGCCCCCGCCGCCGCCATCAATGAAACGAACGGGTCCGCCATATGGTAATACGGCTTTGGCAAAGGACCGCCGCCCGGATAAGGCGTGATCCGGCTGGTTGGGATATGGGTGTGTTCGCCAACCCAAAAGCTTTCGAACCCGCGCTCCTCAACCGCGCGGGCCAGGTCATCAGGCCGCGCACCGTATTCAACATTGTAGCTGAAGAAACCTAGGTCCATCGCTCCATCCTTCCCGTGTAGTCAGGTTTTCCAGTATCCGTGCGTTGAGTCTGCCCAATCGAGGAAGCCCTTGGCGGAATCAAGCGCAGACATATCCAGCGTTACGCCAATATCATCACGCAACCTGGCGCAGCCAAGGGGCCGACGATCTAGATCACCGTGGACATCCACATTGGCGACCTCACCCGTTTCAGCCATATGCCACTTGAGACTAGGGCGCGCCTCCACCAAGGCATTCAGCCAATCCGCGACAGTCCATTCATAGCCGCAGGAGATGTTGTACAGCGGGTGGTTGGGGCGTTTTGCTGTCAATAAGCCCAGAATAGCACGCGCGATTTCCTGGCTATCCGTCCAGTCGCGGGTGCAGGCGCGTGGCAATATCGCCTCGCCGCCAGTCAGCATGATCCGGGCGGCTTGCAGGTGTGGAGAAAGCGTATCGCGGCGGCCTGTATCCCGCTCCCAGGGTCCATAAACGCCGGAAAGGCGGACACTGAACATGTCCATGTCCCAAAGCTTGGCCAAGCGCGCAACAATGCCTTCGCTCGCCAGCTTGGAGACGCCATAGAGGCTGTCTGGCTTCGGCCAGGTCTCGTCCTCAATCATTGGCCCCGTGCCTTCGAACCCAGAAGCTGTCTCTTATACACATCTGACGCTGCCGACGAATAGAGAGGTGTA
>CAJXVF010000085.1 GCA_913060845.1 uncultured Alphaproteobacteria bacterium
CCTCTCTATTCGTCGGCAGCGTCAGATGTGTATAAGAGACAGATCCCATGTACCCAGTTGGGTCAAATGGCGCCAGCCAAGCTATCCTCGACGCTCGAGCTTTGGCTGAAGCGCTCGCAGACGGTGCTGGCGATATTCACGGAGCGCTGAAAAGCTATGAGACCAAACGTCTGCCAGCCACTGCCGCCCTTGTTGCTGCCAATCGCCGCCAAGGACCTGAGCAAGTTATGCAGATGGTCGAGGAGCGCGCGCCAAACGGGTTTGAGCGATTGGAAGATGTGATCAGCCAAGCGGAACTTGAAGCAGTATCCAGCCAGTACAAGCAGGTCGCTGGGTTTGATATGGCTGCTGTGGCGCGAATCCTGGAATAGGAGTATGCGTTAGGCCATTCATACGCCCGCTGGAGACCACGCGTTATGGCGCAGGATAACCAACCAACACGAACCTTGCTTCTAACCGGCGCAAGCCGGGGGATTGGTCATGCGACGGTGAAGCGCTTCGGCGCTGCCGGATGGCGTGTCCTCACTGTCTCCCGCCATGCTTTCTCAGAGCATTGCCCATGGGATGGCGGCAAGGACAATCATATCCAATTGGACTTAAGTGATCTCAAGGGCTTGCCCGCTGCAATTGAAGCGATACGTGAGAAACTTCCTGAAGGCCGGCTTGACGCCATGGTCAACAACGCCGCGATTTCGCCGAAGCTATCTGATGGCGGCAGGATGGGCGTGCTTGATACGGATATGGACGCCTGGCAGCGCGTATTCGCAGTGAACTTCTTCTCTGTTGCCATGCTTGGGCGCTCGTTGATTGATGAGCTAACAGCAGCAAAAGGGGCCATTCTGAACGTGACCTCTATCGCAGGTACGCGTGTGCACCCGTTCGCGGGCGTTGCGTATTCCACGTCCAAAGCCGCGCTCGCTGCCCTCACCCGTGAAATGGCGGCAGAGTTTGGCGGACGTGGCGTGCGTGTGAACGCTATCGCGCCCGGCGAAATTGATACGTCAATTCTATCGCCTGGCACGGAAGATATTGTCGATCGCGAAATTCCTATGCGCCGTCTCGGCACTCCAGAAGAAGTCGCTGCCACGATTTACTTCCTCTGCACCGGCCCTGCATCCTATGTGAACGGTGCCGAAGTCCATGTGAACGGCGGGCAGCACGTCTAATCAGACTGCGGTTGATCCGCCATCGACGACCATTTCAGACCCGGTCATAAATGACGCTTCATCGGACGCCAGGAACAGGACGGCATTCGCGATCTCTGAAGGATCAGCGAACCGTCCGAGTGGGATCCGGCCAAAGCGTTCGGCACGCACGGCCTCCGGTACAGCCGCATAGCCCATCTCCGTTTCGACTGGGCCTGGATGCACAGAGTTGCAGCGAATGCCATCCTTCGCATACGTCCCAGCAATGGATTTAGTCAGCAGCCGGACAGCGCCTTTGGATGCGCCATAGTGGGACGCGACGGAGCCGCGAATGCCTGCTGTCGAGGATATATTGACGATTGACCCGCCCCCCTTCATCCGCATGGCCGGAATGACAGCCTTGGCACCCAGAAATGGCCCCTTGGCGTTTACATCCATCACTCGGTCCCAGGCCTCTTCGCTGATTTCTTCAAGCGGGCGTCGGTCATAAATTCCGGCATTGTTGACCAGGATATCAACGCCACCAAAGTCAGCTACAATTGCATCGACAGCAGCTTGCCATGCGGCACTGTCGGTCACATCAAGCCGCATAAAGCGCGCGTCTTGCCCAGCAGCTTGGATCGTTTTGGCCAATGCGGCACCAGCAGCGTCTTCGATATCACCGATGCACACATGAGCACCCTCGGCGGCGAACCGGCTGGACATTGCAGCGCCTATGCCGCGTGCGCCGCCCGATATCAGAGCTACCTTGCCTTTTAACCGCATAGCACTTGCTCCCTTAGGTTTTCGATTTTGGGCCATAGGTCCCAAATTTTGCCACCACCTTCTCAATTTCATTGTCCGGGAGGATGGAGGGCTCGCCCAACATCATGGAGAGATGGAACTGCTTCGCCAATGTCTCGACTTCTCCGGCCAGCCAAAGCGCTCGCTTCAAATTTGACCCGCACGCGATGACGCCATGATGGCAAAGAATGCAGGCATGTCGCCCCTCTAACGCCTTCACAGCATGGTCGGAGAGTTCCGCCGTCCCAAACGTAGCGTAAGGCGCACAGCGTATCGTAGAGCCGCCTGCCGCTGCGATCATGTAATGAACCGCAGGAATATCCAGGCCTTTGATGGCGATGGTCGTCGCATACATGGAATGGGTGTGGACGATTCCGGTCACATCTGGCCGCACTGCCATGATGTCCACATGAAACCGCCACTCACTGGAAGGCTTGAGACCGTCTTTCGCCTCATAGGAGCCATCTAGGCCCATGTAGACGATGTCTTCAGGCTCTAGCTCCACATAGGGGACGCCTGATGGAGTGACCAACAGCCCCTCCTCCCAGCGCGCGGAAACGTTTCCAGATGTTCCTTGGTTGATCCCGCTGGCGTTCATTTCAAGGCAGGCGTCAATCACCTGCTGACGAAGCGCGCGTTCTTCGGGCGACATGGCTTTGGGCATTCTGCGGATTCCTGGATGGCGAAGGTTCTGTCTATACTGCCCCATCGCATACGAGGCCAAACGGTTGAAGACAATGGTCGCCGTAAAATTCGGGCCCGTCTACGCTCGATATGTTTCTTGAAATGGACGGTTGAATGAAAATGCGCATTGATGTTTCGGACGGAACTGAAACTGGCGCCTACAGTCGCGCCGTAAGGGTGGGTGATACGGTGCATGTGTCCGGCACCACATCATTGGACGGCAAAGGTGGATATATTGGTGATGATGTTGGTGCGCAGACAACAGCCGTTTATCAGAAGATTGAAGCGGCGTTGAAAGCATGTGACGCCGAAATGGCCGACATCGTCCGTATCACCGCATACATTGCGGATATGAGCCAGTCTGCCGCGTTCCTAGATGCCCACAGCACGGCCATGGTTGGAAATAAGCCGGCTGCCGCTCTATTTGGCGTTTCCAGCCTGATCGATCCCGGCCTTCTGATTGAGATCGAAGCCTATGCGATCACTGGCGCTGAACGGCATGCAGAATAGCCTGAGATCTGTTAAAGTGGCTGCTGGCAAACGACAGCCTAGCGGAGCCTGAAGCGATGCCGGAATTCCATGACAAGCGCGGCCTTCGGCTGACTATGGCGAATCAAGCGGCTGCTCCCGCGCACGACCACTTGGTCGATGGATATATCGGGTTTCGGCAAGACACAGGCCCGCGCTTGAAGGCAGCAATGCAGGCAGATCCGGAAGCCCCCATGAATCAGTGCATGGCAGGCTATATTTTCCATCTGATGGTCGTTGGTCCGTTATTGGAACGCGCGGCTGCAGCCTCATCGAAAGCTACGGCACTTGCTGAATCCCATGGCAATGCCCGCGAGAAATTGCACGCTGCAGCACTGGCAGCCTGGACCGATGGAGAAATCGGCGAAGCGGCGCGGTTGCTTGAATTGGTCCTGCTGCAATGGCCCCTTGATATCGCAGCGCTGAAGCTGGTCCACTATCTGCATTTCTATCTGGGCAATATTGCCGAGCATCGAGATTCCGTAGCCCGCGTTATGCCAGCATGGACGGACGACACGCCGGGGTTCGCGAATGTCCTGGGTATGCGGGCCTTTGGGCTGGAAGAAGCCGGGCATTACGCCGAAGCTGAACGCATTGGTCGACGCGCCGTTGAGTTGGACCCAACGGATGCATGGTCCGTTCATGCCGTCGCCCATGTTCTGGAAATGCAGGGCCGTGCCCGTGAAGGCATTCATTGGATTGAGCGCGAGGAAGCGAACTGGGCCGGTAAGGTCCATAATTTCGCCAACCATGTTTGGTGGCATAAAGCGCTCTACCACCTGGAGCTTGGCGAGCATGACGCAGTGCTCGACCTTTATGACAACGCCTTCCGTGCGGAAGAAACGGACGATGGTTTAGATATCGCCAATGCCGCGGCCATGCTGACACGCCTTAAAATCCGCGGCGTGGAATGTGGCCCTCGCTGGGATCGCTTGGCAGATGTGGCGGCGACCAAGGCCGACGAACACATTCTACCCTTCAACGACCTGCACATTATGTTGGCGCTCAGCGGCGCTGGCCAAGACGCGAAGGCCGTGGCGAGCTGCAGTTCTATCGCGAGCCATGGTGGGGCGACTGGTGGCACCTGGGGACCTGTGTATAGTCATATCGCCCGACCAATGGCGGATGGCATCGCAGCCTATGGTGCCGGCGATTATGCAAGTGCTGCAGCTAAGCTTTCGTCTGTCCGGTACAAATGGAGCGCGATTGGCGGGAGCCACGCCCAGCGCGACGTATTTCAGCAGATATTGATAGACGCCACGATCCGATCAGGAGACACGCGCCAGGCAAAAGCGTTGCTGGCGGAGCGGACTGGGTTAAGGTCCAGAAGCGCGTTCGATTGGGAGCGATTGTCTGATGCGGCCAGCGCCACGGGCGATAAATCGACAGCAGCCAGGGCTTCAGCCAATGCGCAGCGCTTGAGAGCGGACTGAGGGAATAACCGAAGATGCGCCTGTTTATCGCCCTAGAGCTGCCGGAATGGTTTCGTAAGGAACTTGTGAAGCTTCGAGGTGGTGTTCCAGGCGCTCGGTGGGTTTGGCAAGAGAATATGCACCTGAGGCTGCGCTTTCTGGGGCCAACCGATGGCGGCCAGGCGGATGACCTAGCTGGTGAACTTGGCCGGATTGATATGCCCTCATTCTACATAGCGCCCAGCGGGGTTGGGGTATTCGAGTCCAAAGGCGATGTGCGCGCGCTATGGATGGGCATGAAGCCAGAAGAGCCTTTGCATTACCTCAACGCCAAGATCGAGCGAGCATGTCGCCGAGCTGGATACCCACCGGAAAGCCGGACCTTCAAGCCGCACATCACGCTCGCCCGGTTTGACGGTTATTCCAACATCAAACGAGTCAGCCGTTTTCTAGAGCGTTACGCGCGCTTCCATCGGGAATCGATCCGAATATCTGGATTCTCGGTGTTTTCGTCCGAACTGCGGTCACCAGCACCAAGCTACCGTGTTGAAGCGGATTTCCCCTTCTCGGACGCTGGCCTTGCCGATAGCCCATTCTTCGATGATTGGGTGGTTGCAGCGGGTCAAACGCCGATTAGGACGAAGTAGCGCCAGCAAAAATCTTGCTAAATCGCTGAAAATCATCATCGCTGAAAAGCACGAATGTGACCTGCTCGATCGAGGGTGCCCGCTCCAGCTCCATCATCGTGACAGCAATCGCGATGCGGGCCGCACGGTCAAATGGAAAGTGATAAACGCCCGTTGAAATCGCTGGGAAGGCAATTGTTTTGCAGTCGTTTTCCACTGCAAGCCGGATACTGTTGCGGTAACAGGCTGCGAGCGCCGGGTCATCATCCCTGGCACCGGAATATATCGGCCCAACTGTGTGAATTACGTATTTTGCGGGAAGGCTATATCCGCCCGTAATCCGTGCCTCTCCCGTGGGGCATCCGCCGAGTGTCCGACATTCTTTCAACAAGTCAGGGCCTGCCGCACGGTGAATGGCGCCATCGACCCCACCACCGCCAAGCAGGGACCCATTCGCAGCGTTTACAATAGCGTCGACGTTGAGTTTGGTGATGTCGCCTTGATGCAGCGCCATCCTAGTCGCAAGACTGGTCATTGCAGGTTACTCGAACGCTGCCCAATCAGGCTTTTGCGGGGTTACGGTAGCGCTGCCAGATGTCATTGGTCCGCCATCGCGCCACGCATCTAGCCGGATTAGCGCCAACGCCCACTCACCAGCGACGGAGCGGATTTCGCCAGCGTCACGGCCATTAGCCTCAATCTTGGAACCTGGTTCCGGTGCCGCACCTTCAATACGGACAGGCATAAGCCTCCGTTTCACCAAGCCACGGTATTTGGTGCGCGCGGTTAGCTCCTGGCCGACATAGCAACCCTTCTGCCAATCGACGCCATTCAACTCATCAAACCCGTTCTCAAGCAAAAAGCCCCGGTCAACGAGGATATCGCCGGAGCCTTCGGGAACGCCAAGCGCCAGCCTGTAGGCCCGGAAAACATCAAGGCTGAATTCTGTCGCGAACGGTGGAGCAGTCAGCGTTTCTGGTACATCAATGATCCGCACGCCAAGTGCTGGAAGTCGAGGGTCGACGTAAGTCGTGCGCGTGCCCTCAATAAAGGTGGAGCCCGGTTGATCCGCCAACCCCACAGCATCATTTGCGCCGTCGCCCCATAGGACAGCGACAGCCAGATCATCATCCAACGTTATGTCGATTTTGGCCCGCAGGCGATACCGCTTGAGACGGGTGACGAGATCATCACGACGTTCCCGCTCGCATTCAAGCAGAAAGCCGTCTGGAATTTTGGTCAAGAATAGGTCGTGAAGGAACTTACCTTGTGGCGTTAAAAGCGCACCATATCTAGCTTGATTCAATGTTATTTTCTGAGTGTCTTGGGATATGAGGCCTTGCAGAAATTCCGCCGCCTCATCGCCTGTCACGCGAACAAATGCACGATCTGGGCGTAGTGCGAAACTAGGGGTCTTTGAGTTTTCCGCAAGCATCCATATCCCTCCGGGGCGGTGGCCGCCCACGGAGTAGGATATAGGATGATGCGGCTAAAGTTACAGGCCTCGTTTTGATACTAATGCAGCATCACCGATGAAGGCGAAAAGCGGCAAGCTGGCAGCTGTGATTCAGTGATCTCTGTGACCGTCACGGACCGGACCTGATAATCCATGCTATCTCGGCACCGGGACAAGAATGCGCGCAACCTTGGTAAGCCAGGTGTGCGGTCATAATCCCGCCAGGTGATTGCCTCACCGTCCTCAGTTGCGCCATCAAGCACGATTTCGGCGGTCATCATCCGGTAATCGCCAGTAATCACGGGCGTATCAATATCATCAGTCTTGCTCATATTCGGTCGTCCTTCCCCTGCATGGGCGCCGGTCGGTCAATCCGTCCGGGCGAAACTTGCCTAGCGCCCGACTGAAACCCTAGGATTTCCGCCAATGTGGCATTCAGCTCATACGGACTATTGCAAGCGCCGTGCTAGACTGGCGGAGATGGCTAAATCCAAGGCATTCCGCCACAACTTCCCTGCCCGCACCGTATTTGTTACAAGCCGGTGAAATTGATTGAGTGCAGCCGCCGGGGGGATTCGCTGGTTGCGTTGATGTCTATCCAAATGGGGCGAGAAGTATGAGTGACGTACGGGGCATTGTGCTCGAAAAGGGCGAGGATGGCGTCAGTGCCAGTCTGCAGCAATTGGACCGGTCACGTCTGCCAGAAGGCGATGTGCAGATCCGCGTGCTCTATTCCACGCTGAATTACAAAGATGGTCTGGTACTGAAGGGTCAAGGCGGCCTTGTCCGTAATTATCCGCATGTTCCGGGTATCGATCTGATCGGCATTGTCGAGGACAGTCAGGCCGCTGGTTTCGCTAAAGGCGATCGCGTGATCTGTACCGGATACAGGGTTGGTGAAGCATGGTGGGGCGGGTATGCGACCCATGCCAGCCTCAAATCCGAATGGCTTGTGAAGGCGCCGGGTGGCCTTTCGGACATCCAAGCGATGGCGATTGGCACAGCAGGCTTTACGGCAATGCAGTGTGTACTGGCGCTTGAAAAGCAAGGCGTTACGCCAGATTCCGGCGAAGTGCTGGTGACGGGTGCTGGCGGTGGCGTTGGTAGTGTCGCTGTCGCGATCCTCAGCAAGCTTGGTTATTCGGTGACTGCGGGATCAGGTCGGGCCGAATTGGCGGACTATTTCACGGACCTTGGCGCTAGTGGCATGATTGGCCGCGAAGAACTAACCGAATTGGCAAAGCGTCCATTGCAATCTGAACGCTTCGCTGGTGCCGTCGATACCGTTGGTGGTGATCTGCTTGCCGGCGTTCTGACAGCCATGAAGTACAAAGGCTGTCTCTTATACACATCTCCGAGCCCACGAGACCTCTCTACATCTC
>CAJXVF010000086.1 GCA_913060845.1 uncultured Alphaproteobacteria bacterium
AGGTCTCGTGGGCTCGGAGATGTGTATAAGAGACAGGCCCTGAGATGGCGGCGAGCTTTCTAACTGTTGCTTGCTCCGCAACGACGGCGCCACTCAATCCTGCCTATGGCCGGGAAGAATTTGATTTCTACTTGGCTGACCTTTCAGCCAAAGCGCTGATTGTGCAGGCCGGTGATGAAACGCCTGCAATTGAGGCAGCCCAGGCTGCCAATGTGCCCATTCTTCGCCTCATACCGGACGAGAATGGCCCGGTCGGCAGCTTCAGCCTTTTGGCCGAAAGCGCCACAGAGTTCGCGTCCCCTGCGTCTGGCGGGTTCGCCGCACCGGCTGATATTGCGCTGGTGCTGCATACTTCCGGCACCACATCGCGGCCAAAGATCGTGCCGCTCTCCCATGAGAATGTCACGGCGTCCGCCAGTAATATTGGCGCGACATTGGCGCTAACGCCGGAAGATCGCTGCCTGAACATTATGCCGCTCTTCCATATCCATGGCTTGATTGCCGCCGTGCTGTCCTCTGTTGCCGCTGGCGGGTCCGTATGGTGTGCGCCAGGATTTAATGCGCTCCGGGCGTTTGCGTGGATGGAGGAGAGCAAGCCGACTTGGTACACCGCCGTGCCGACCATGCATCAGGCTATCCTAGGCCGGGCCCCGCGGAATGAGGAAATCGTGAAGAATGCGGGCCTCCGCTTCATCCGCTCATCCTCCTCCAGCTTGCCGCCTCAAGTGATGCTCGCGTTGGAAGAAACCTTCGGATGCCCCGTCATTGAAAGCTACGGCATGACGGAGGCGGCACACCAGATGGCGTCAAATCCGCTGCCGCCGCGCGCGCGGAAGCCGGGCGCAGTTGGCGTCGCTGCCGGCCCTGAAGTCGCAATCATGGATGAAGCTGGCAATCTCCTGGAGCAGGGTGCGATTGGTGAAATCGTCATCCGTGGTCCTAATGTGACCAAAGGCTATGAGAATAACCCGGACGCCAACGAGACCGCCTTCACCAATGGCTGGTTCCGCACTGGCGACCAAGGCGTGCTCGACGCCGAAGGCTATCTCAGCCTGACGGGCCGCTTGAAGGAAATCATCAATCGCGGCGGCGAGAAAATCAGCCCACGCGAAGTCGATGACGTGATCATGGACCATCCGGCAATTGCACAGGTCGTGACGTTCGCCATGCCGCATAAGTCCCTGGGTGAGGACGTTGCATGTGCCGTGGTGCTGAAAGAAGGCCAGACGGCGGAAGAGCGGGAAATTCGTGATTTCGTCTCCAGCCGCCTCGCAGATTTCAAAGCCCCGCGCAAAGTGCTCTTCCTAGATGAAATTCCGAAGGGTGCGACAGGTAAGCTTCAACGAATTGGCTTGGCCGAGAAACTAGGCCTCGGCTGATCGGCCTCTCTCTCCCACCTGATTTTTGGCTCGCCGCGATGGCCGTTGCCTTGGCGGGGACCGTCAGGGGGTTTGCTGGGTTTGGCGCTGGCTTGGTTATGATGGCGCCACTCTCACTGCTTTATGGGCTTCCTGCAGCCGTTGTCTCCGTTGCTGTGATCGACAGTGTCGCGATCCCGGCGATGCTGAAAGGTGTGTGGGCTATTGCAGACCGGCGGCGGGCGTTAATCGCTGCTGGCGCTGCCGCTCTCCTACTGCCGCTCGGCACATATATCTTGCAAACATCAGACCCTCAGCTGCTTCGACAGCTCGCAGGGGCAGGTGTGTTGGTCTTTGTCCTAGCACTGTCGCTCGGATGGGGCTGGCGGGGTGGTGAGAAAGCGACAGCGTTGATTGGTGCCAGTGCGGGCGTGCTTGGTGGAGCAACGAGCTTAATTGGCCCGCCTGTCATTCTGCATTTCCTAGCGCGTGGTGAAGCGGCTGCTAGAACGCGCGCATCCATCGCGATTTATATTTCCGTCGTGGTTTTAAGTCAGTTGGTGGTGCTGGCAGTGGCGGAAGGGTTCGTGGGCGGTATCGCCGGGTGGTCCGCATGGGGAACTGCGTTGATGCTGGCACCTGCTTATGTGGTTGGCATCCTGCTTGGCCGCAGCGTCTTTCATCTCGCGTCACCATTGTTCTACCGCCGTGTTGCAATGGCTTTGCTCGTTGTAGTGGGGCTGTTGGCGCTGCTCGGTTGAGGACTCAGCCCGCCCCCTTCGACAACGGTGAATAAGGCGCTAATATCCACCTCCATCCCGGCCTAAAGCGAGCCCGCCATGTTCGATGAAGATGAAGTTCAGCCGAAGTCAGAATATATCATTGGGCAGAATCTGGATGTATGGTCGGTTGGTGACTTAGAAGACCTCATTCTACGCCTACAAGCTGAGATAAAGCGTGTTAAAGCGGAGCGTAATCGTAAGCGTGGCGACCGGTCTGCCGCTGAGTCCTTGTTTAAAGCTTAGAAACCATTCCTCGCCTTCTAGGCCTAACTTTGCGAACACCAAAATATGGCGAAATAGCGCAAAAGTATTTACCTTTTGTTAACTATTATCGCCTAAATTGAATCTCATCGGGTGCTCATCCCACCTGATGCTTCTTTGATGCCTCCCTGTTGACCTAGGCCGCCTTTCGAGGCGGCCCTTTTTTGTCCAGTGGTCTCAAAAAGTGGCCCTGCATTCTGCGCGCCTGACCGTCACCCACACATATCTCGATTTCAGTTCAGTCCTCTGCTACAAGCACTGCCTTAAATGCAAAGGACGCTTTCTATGACGACAGAGACCCGGGATAATTTTGGTCACTTCCTGAACATCCAGTCCCGCTGGGCGGATATGGATGCTTACGGCCATGTCAATAATGCTGAGTTCTATAGTTATATTGATACTGCTGTGACCGAGTATCTCGTCAGCCATGGCGGGCATGATAAAGACGCGGCGACAGCCATTGGCCTGGTTGTTGAAAGTGGCTGCAAATATTTCAAACCCTTGGCCTTTCCGGCGGTCATCGATTGTGGCGTGCGCGTGACGAAGCTTGGCCGATCAAGCGTGCGCTACGAAGTCGGCATGTTCGCGGCTGGCGATGGAGAACCTGCTGCACTCGGGTTTTTCGTGCATGTATTTGTAGACCGTGACACCATGCGGCCAACGGACCTTCCAGCCCATCTTAGAAGCGCGCTAGAGCCCCTGCTCCGCGCCGGAGATGCCTAATGCGTGCTGCCCTGCTTGTCGTTCTGATGCTCCTACTGCCACTCATGAGCCTGCCTGCTCATGCCCAAGCCCCCACCCCAACTGCGACCGCTGCCATCGACGCAGATGTAGAGGCCATCACACGCCGCCTACTGAAAGCCATGCGGATTGCAGAAACCAGCCTGACGCTCATGAAAACGCAGATGTCTGAGCTGGTGCAGATGTTGGAGAATGGCCCGAACCGCATGCCAGATCGCGCCATCGACATTATCGTCGACGAAATGCAGAAGGTTGCGCCGCAAGCGATTGACGAAATCGTCGACGCGGCCGTCGTGCTCTATGCCCAACGGTTCACGAAGCAGGAAATGCAGGAAATCGCCACCTTCTATGAAACCCCCGTTGGCCAAAAGGCGATCCGGGAGCTTAGCCCACTGATGCTGGAAGCCTCAAAAATCGGCCAAGAAATCGGCCAACGCCTCGGCGAGGATGCAGGCCAGCGCGCCTTTGCCCGCATCCAAGCAGAAGGTATCCAAATGCCTAGGCGCTGATGCCTTATCGCAGAATTTTCAGACGCCTGAGAACCATCCGCAAAAATGAAACATAATCGTGCGCAAATAAGTGAACGACGGCATGCCCCACTGCGATGGATTGGGCCAGCCTGCCTGTAGGCCGACCATTGGCCCTGAAAGCATGCAAATCCCGCGTACGGTTCATTATCCGACGGTAGCGCGCACGCTACCGGGGCCAGAAACGCTCATTCTGCTCAGTAAGCTCTACCTGCATCTTGATATAAGCGATGTCGCCAAACCCGGTTGGCGCACTTGGCGGTTGGCGGAACAGTCGCTGATAGAAATCCACATACTGACCAATGACCTTGGTAATATCATGCTTATCTTCAACCAGTGCCCGCCCGCGTGGTGCCAAGTCCAGGCGCAGGTCCACATCCTTAGTCGCCTGGCGGAGCTGGTCCTTAATCGTATCCGGATTGGCGTTGATTACAGGCAGGTCAGTGGTGTCGTAGAACGGCTCAAACAGATCTGGTCGCAGATTGACAACGACCGGCTTACCAAGCGCCCAAGCCTCCAGAGTCAGCACGCCTGTCGCGCCGATCAGAATTTGATCGATGATGATGTCGGCTTGCGCATAAACCCGCTGTGCCTCAGCATGAGCCAGGCCGCGCAATAGCTTGAAGTCAAACGCTAGCCCTTCATCCCGGAGCGCCTCAATTGCGGCCAGAATGAACCGAGTGCCCTTGGCCGCCGGATTGGTCGGCGCATGCACAAGCAGCGGACGGTCTTTGCGCTCAACACCGATATAGCCCCACTTCGTGAGGTCCAGCGCCCTTGGGATGATCTCAGCTTCGGGATGGAACTGTGCCATCTCCGGGTCTTGGATCATGAAGGCGTCAACATATTCGACCAGAAAATCCTGATATGCAGCGACTAGTTTTTCGTCATATAGCGGCCTCTGCTCATACCGAAACGGGCTATGTGGATTAACCGCCAGATCACGACTTGGCAGGCGCAGGTCAAAGCCCGTGAAGCGGTGCGCAATATGCTTCCCACGTGCCTTGATGAGCGGTAAATCAATGCCGCTGAACCCACCATAATCCAACCTGAAAGTCAGGCTGCGGTTCCAGAAATGGTAGATATCAAACTCTTCCGTCAAAGCCTCCTGAAGCGTCTTGAATTGCGCTCCGATCCGGCCGCCATCCTTTGCGTAATCGGCGATCCTGTCCAACTCATACTTCAGCGGATTATCGCCACCGGTGGTGTACTGGATGTGCGCTGCCTCAAACCCAACGTCCCGAAGTGCGCGAACAATCGTCACCGGCATTGCGGCCATATTCATTGGCGCAAGTAGGACTTTTGGTTTGGCTGCCCCTATCGCTGTGGATTGCTCACTTTCACGCGTCAGGGCGGTCGCGCAGTACCGAAGCCCGCGCCAATGCTGCAGCTTCCTGCAATACAGCAAGATCACCGACATGGTTCGCCAGCAACAGGATCAGCCGTGCGTTCAATTGGCGGCTTTCAGCATCAGCCAATCCTTCATGAGCATCCACCAGCGCTTGATACAGATCATCTGGCGCTGCGATCTGGTCATCCGTGACAAGCGCGCTCATGCATTATCTCCCGCATTGCCGAGCGCCCGCGCCAATGCACCCTGAAGCCACATACTTGAAAACGTCCGCGTCCGGGCCGCCACATGTTGGTCCGGCCGAATTAGATAGACCGTCCCAGGCTTCAGATCGTACCGCACCCGCACATTCCCTTCAGGATCACCAATAACGCCAGGCCCCGAGATCGGCGCAATGACGAGAGGATTGACCATTGCAGGCAATGCGCGCGGCCAGCCATCAGGCAGCGCATCGTTAGCGTCGCCAAGATAGAGCAGCACCGTGAAATCGCCGCTGAACTGATGCAAAAGCCAGTCCGTGCCATCTGCTGTGACCACGGGCGCATCAAGCGCTGCTGCACCGGGTCGCATAGGGCCATCGAAAGCACCGAAGTCAGGCGTGTTCAGTGGCGAGCCATCCATCACTGCGGGGACTGACAGCCGTCCGCTGTTCACCATACGCCGCGCGAAACCATGGTCGCGGGCAAGTGCTAGAACGGCATCCCGAATATCCCGGACTGCCTGGCTCTTCGGTGTCATGAAATCTGTTGAGCGGGAGGAATTCAGGATATTTTCGTCTGATGCCGGAATGCGTTCCACATCATAGCTTGCGAGCAATGCATCCGGCGCATCGCCGTTTATTACAGCCGCCAGCTTCCACGCCAGGTTATCCGCGTCTTGCACCCCGCCATTGCCGCCCCGTGCGCCAAAGGGGGAGACTTGGTGTGCGCTGTCGCCCGCAAAGAATATCCGCCCTGCGGTGAACCGCTGTAAGCGCTGGCAGCGGAAGGTGTAGAGGCTGATCCAATCAATCTCGAACTCTGCATCAACGCCAAGCATCCGCTCAATCCGTGGCCTGACGTTCTCTTCCCGATCTTCAACTCCGGGATCAGCGGATTGGTCCAACTGCAAATCAATCCGCCACACGCTATCTGGCTGCTTATGCAAAAGCGCTGATTGGCCTTCATGGAATGGCGGCTCAAACCAAAACCAACGTTCAGATGGAAACTCCGCCTGCATCGTCACATCGGTGATGAGGAATCGGTCCTGAAAGGTACGGCCGTCAAACTCCAGGCCAAGCGTGCGACGCACGAATGAGGACGCGCCATCGCATGCAACGACATAGTCAGCATCCAGATCATAGGGACCCTCCGGCGTCCCCACTGTCAGCCGGACGTGATCCGATGATGGTTCAACACCAACGACCGCGCTTTTCCAGCGAATGTTGAGGTTCGGCAGGCGCTCCGTTGCGCGCACCAGAAAATCTTCAGCGTAATATTGCTGGATGTTGACGAAAGCAGGCCATTGATGCCCGTCCTCTTTCAGGAGATCGAAACTGTAGACCTCATCTTCCCCGAAAAAGAGCCGCCCCTTGTTCCAGACAACGCCCTTTTCGGCAAACCCGGCACCAGCCCCCAGGCGATCAAAAATCTCAAGTGTCCGTTTGGAAATGCAAATCAAGCGGGATCCGTGGCTGACCGTCTCATCATCATCCACGAGCACGACCTGAACGCCCCGCGCCGCCAAATCAATCGCTATGGCCAATCCCACTGGCCCAGCACCCACGACGCATACAGCCGCATTTCCCACCCGCCCTTCAAGCAGTTCAGGTGGGGCCGTAAACGGAAAAATCGGGTGCTCATAAACCTGGGCCATAGCCGCCAGCCTATACCGCCGTCAGCGCCAGTTGGATAGCGACCATTCGGCAATTTCGTCAGACGTGGCGCGCCACACACCGGGCTTATCTCCGACCCGGGCCAACGCTTCGTCCAGGTAGCGAATTCGGAATGCTTGGCCAAATATCCACGGATGGATGCCAAAGCCCATCATCTGACCGCCTTCTAGGTGCAGCTGATCAAATGCAGAGGAGAAGATTTCAGGATAACGCCACGGGTCCACATGGCGGACGCTGAACAGCTCCGCATCGTCCCATTCCGTCTGATTTGGCAGGGACACTAACGGGGAAGCATCTGGCCCCGCTACAGGCATAGGATAAGGTTGATCGTCATTCGGCCAGTCGATCACATGGGTCAATCCGGCTTCATGCAACAGACGGGGCGTCGCCGTGCTTTCGCCCATGTCCTGGCCCGCCCAACCTAGCATGCGCCGACCAGCTGCTTGCTCCAGCGTGTCCAGCGTTTGCTGGATATAGGCGCGCTCATCATCCTCAGACATTTCGGACGAGATGATTTGGCGCGATGTCAGCCCACGGGCGGCAAGCCCGTGTCCGCCCCGCAGCGCCCGCTCTACTAACTGCGGGTGGCGCTCTGCAGCGAAGGCATTGAAGCAAACGGTTGCGTGAATGCCGTGACGCTCCAGCACTTCAAGAACACGATAATATCCTACGCGCAGTCCATAAAGGCGGCGGGTGTAATTCTGGAAATCTGGCGGATATGACCCGAGCGCGCCACCAAAGCGGGGGTCCGCGACTGAGCCTTCCGGCGGCTCAAGCTCAAAATCTTCGACATGCACGAAGGCTGCAAGTGCGATTCGCGCACCATCGGGCCAGGGAAACAGTTTGCGTCCCGGCATGGGGCTCCAGCCATATAGGTCATGGTCATAACCAGGGCCGTCCCGGTACCTGCCCAATTGCTCGCTCATGCCGTTGCTCCCAGATGCGGACATCGTCTTGATAGTATATCGTGCCTTGGCAGCGTGCTTTTGGCGAGAGGGAAAAACTTTCCAGTCCATAAACATTGGACTAGTGAATTGCTCACAGGTGCCATAATAAAAAAATAGGGCTGGCCTAGCTAAGGGTTTCTGTTCAGAGGTTTGCCCACTTGCGTAATACTTTC
>CAJXVF010000087.1 GCA_913060845.1 uncultured Alphaproteobacteria bacterium
TCGGCAGCGTCAGATGTGTATAAGAGACAGGCGCTATAGTGTGGGTTAAGCTTCCAGGATGAAAGCACGCTTTAGGGCGAAAGGCATCTCGCCTTTAAAGCGGCGCACATCGAATTCGCCGCAAACTTTAACGGGACCACGGGGAAGCTGGTCTGGCGCATAGGCTAGCTGCAGTTCCGTGACGGGCCAGAGCTTCTGTGCGTCGCATGCAGGGCAACCGACTGCGCGGCGTGTCAGCAGAATCCGGTTAAAGGATGGCGTTTTTCGACTAAACCCGATCAATGTGATTTCGTGGTTCGCCACGGCTTCCAGGGCAGATGGAAACTGCTGCTGATGGGAGTGGGTTCTCGCTGCCAGCTCCATAGCTTGCCAAAGCTTTTCGTCCTCAGCATCTGCAACATGCGGCTGATCAAAACCGTGATTTGCCTGCGGCGTACAAGCTGCCATGCCGCCAAGCGCTAGGATAGCACCCGCAAACTTCAGGATCGAGCGACGGGACGTGGAAACTGGTTCTAGGCGCATGGTACGATCCTGACCGGGGTAACCTATTGAAATTGTATTCTGCTGGCCCGGCCTTAAGATTGACTTCGTTTCGATGGTTAAACTTTGAGACAATTATTGGGCTTGGCAGCACCTCAGCACCGTTGCCTTCCGTTTTGCAGTGATTTGATGAGCCATGAAATCAGCTGGACTGGCGCTTCTCTTCCCGTTTTTATTGACGCCGATCGTCTCTTTTTTGTTCAGAATGGTGAACGCCATAATCGCGCCAGAGCTAATCGCTGAGTTCAATTTGGGCCCAGCGGAACTGGGTTTGATCACCAGCGCGTACTTCATAGGGTTTGGCCTGACACAGTTGCCAATGGGCGTGCTGCTGGATCGTTATGGGCCCCGTGTCGTTGTGATTGGTCTGCAATTGGTCGGTGCTACGGGCGGGGCGCTGTTTGTCGTTGCGGATGGGCAGACGGGACTTCTGATTGGTCGGTTTTTGATCGGCGTCGGCATGGCGGGCAGCGTAATGGCGGGCCTGAAGGCAGCAAACCTTTGGTTCGAACGCGAGCGCTTACCGGCGATTAATGCGCTTCTATTCGGTATGACGGGCTTAGGCGGTATGTTGGCGACCGGGCCGCTGGCGCAACTTCTTAAGGTGATTGATTGGCGGACAGCGATGCTGATGATCTGCGTCTATTGCTGCGCCATCGCCATGATTTCAGCCATGATGATCCCGCGGGTCGTTCAGACCGGGCCAGCACCACGGCTTCTCAGCCAAATTGCGGATATCGGGAGGCTGTATAAATCCGCAACGTTCCTGCGGTTTGCGCCAGTCACGGTCGCTTCAATCGCCGGATATTCAAGCTATCAAAGCCTATGGGCCGCGATTTGGCTGCGTGATCTGGAGGGTTTTAGCCGGGATGCACAAGCCTGGGCGCTGTTCATGCTTATGGGCGCAATGATGATTGGAAATTTTGCCTTTGGGGCCATTAATTCGCGGCTTCGGGCGCGCGGTATTTCGACGTTGAACGCAGCGCTCGCGGCAATGGCGCTGATGGCCCTGCTGCAGGCGGTCATCGTGTTGGATATCTTCGCCGCATCCTTGCCAATTTGGATACTGATGGCGCTTTGCACCAGCGGCCCTGTCGCTATGTATGCGGTGCTATCCCAGCGCTTTCCACCTGAATTGGCAGGCAGAACCAACACAGCGATCAACGTTCTGGCATTCCTTGGCGGGTTCCTTGTGCAAAGCGGTATCGGTTTCCTTTTGGCGCAGTTCCCAGTCAGTGCAGATGGCGGTTATGATCCGGGCGGGCATAGGTTGGCGCTGGCGATTGTCGTCGCGATCCAAGTCGCCGCCTTTGCATGGTTTTTCCTCTCCGCCCGGCTTGACCGATCAAGCCCGGCTGTATCCTAAAGGACGTATCACATGAGCTATTCTGCCAAAGAAGTTGGCCCGAACCGGTTTCGGGAGAATATTGGCCGCTATTTCGAAGATTTCGTCATTGGCCATATTTACGAACATCGCCCCGGTCGCACCATCAATGAGGCGGATAATTCCTGGTTCACATTGCTGACCATGAACACTCATCCCCTGCATTTTGACCATGAATATGCCAAGCACAGTGAGTTCGGGAAGCCATTGGTGAATAGTGCATTTACGCTTGCTGTCGTCGCTGGCATGTCTGTTTCAGACACCAGCCAGAAAGCTGTCGCAAACCTTGGCTGGAATGACATTAAGCTGACAGCACCAGTGTTCGTTGGCGATACGATCTATGCGGAATCGGAAGTGATGGACAAGCGAGAATCCAAGTCCCGCCCAACCCAAGGCGTCGTGAACATCCACACCCGCGCGTTCAAGCAGGATGGTGTTCAATTCATGAGCTATGACCGCGCGATGCTGATGCCTAAACGCGGGCATGCGGTAGACGATAAAGCCAATTACTAATGCGTATCCTGCTGGCAGTCCTTTTGCTCGTAGCGGCTTGCACGCCGCTGCGGGCTGAGGACGATGGCGGGCCGGAAGCGACTTGGCAGGGGGCTTGGATAGCGTTTTCTGCCGAGTTTGCAGGCGGTGTTGAATCTCTGACAGTCAAGTCTATGGCAGCGGCAATGGATATTGGCGCGAAGGCCCAAAAATCCTGGCCGGCTGTGGTCTATAACCATGGCTGCAAGGGCCATGGCTATTCCTCACGCATTGCGCTGAAGGTGTTAAGCGATGCCGGGTTTGTCGTAATCGCGCCGAATAGCTTTGCCCGAAAGAACCGGCCTGAAACCTGCGATACCAAGCGAAAACGGCGGATTGCTGGATCGCCTGGTCGGGCAGTTACAGCCATGCGGTTTGAGGAGATAGCCTACGCCGCTACCGCCACGCCTAAGCTGCAATGGGTCGACCAGCAGAACCTGTTCATTTACGGGCATAGCCAAGGTGGGCGTGTCGTTTCAGCTTATAGCGGCGAGGGGTTTAAGGCGGTCGCTACATCTGGCAGCCGCTGCCCTGCAGGCGTTGGTGCACCGGCGGATAAGCCCGGGATTTATATGAACGCAGCGCGGGACCCTTGGTTTCATGGAAAGCCACCGCCGGGTAAGTGCCAAACATCAGCACCCCAAGGTGCATTGCACACACACCCTGTTTACGACACGAACAAACACGTCGTGTTGGCGCTGCCTGAAGCGCAGATGGCGCTTATCAATTTTTTGAAAGCCAACCTCGATTGATGCTGACTTTCGCACTCGCGTCATACCGGCGCTCACATAGTAGGAGACTACCCCATGGCTAAAGCGAAGACGCCTTATGAATTGGTGCCACAACTCGGCAAACTGCGTGACGATGTGCTTTTCGGTGATGTTTGGGAGCAACCGGAGCTCAGCAAACGTGACCGGAGCCTGGTGACGGTTGCGGTGTTGACAGCCCTTTACCGGACGGAAGAGCTCAAAGGTCATATGCAGCGGGCGCTCGATAATGGCGTCACCCAAGATGAACTGCGCGGGATGATCACCCATCTGGCGTTCTATGCTGGCTGGCCTACGGCTGTGAATGCTGGGCGCGTCGCGATGGAAGTCTTTGAAGACGACCAGTAAGCGCTGCGGTCTAGCTTAAGCCTAGTGCAATGGCCTGATAGTCCGGTTCATTATCTGGATTGATCAGGCCATGGCGTAGAAGGAAGTGAGCGACGACGAGATTGCAGTTGAACTTGAACTGCTCACTGGTCGCAACGATCTCTCCAGCGACGCGTGCGGGCATGCGTTGAAAGGCGCTGGTTTCGCCATCGGTGTTCTCTGGCGTGAATTCCTGCGAGAGTTCTAAGTCAAAGCAATACAGCACGTCTGGGCGAATGCCGGCTGGCGTCTCCATCACATAGCTGATCGCACCCACGGGCTTCGCCTGGGCTGCGAGAATAGAGGGCACATTGGCCTCCTCCGCCGCTTCCTTGACGACATTCTCGCGGAGGCTCAGCCCATACGGTTGCCCGCCAGCGACCATGTTGTCCAACTTGCCAGGATCAACGCTTGATGACATTGACCGCGTGCCGATCCAAAGGTCTGGTTCATCGACACCAGGCACCCAGCCGTTCACATGAACGCCGTAGGATATCAACCCGAATGCGGTGACAGCACCCCGATCGATGGCCGCATGGGCCGCGTCCGTCCATCGGTTCTTCACGCCATAGAGTTCATTGCGCAGCCCACGAATGAGACGAACCTCAAGCAATGCGATACTGCCGTCGGTTAAGGCGCGGCTGCGGTCTTCGAAGGTGGCCAAATTCGGCGATATTGCAATGGACTGTGTGGTGACATCAAATCCGTCGACGCCGTCCAATACGTCCATTACGACATCATTGACCCAGCCAACGCGCTCGCCCGCGATCAGGAACGGTTTGTAGGCCGTAAGATCGTGAGCGTTGCAACGCTGGATGTGGTCAAGAATACTCACGCGGCAGCGACGGCTTCTACCGGCAGTACGGATTTGGCGCTGGTCAAAACCACGTTCACCATGGGCATGCGACCAAGCACGCGGGCGAAATAGGCCGCACGTTCTTCAGCAAGTCCGGCCATTTGGATGTCCATCACCAACTGGTCGCCTTCGACAACGCTAGTCCAACGGGTGGGGGTGAGGCTTTCTTTGGCGAAAACTTCAAGCACCCGCGGCATGGCACCTGGGTCAACGGCGGCATGCACGGAAAAGCAAGCGACGCGGGTCGCGGAATGATCTTGTGTCATTGAAAAAGTCCTTACGCGCAAGTCTGCAGAAATTGAAACGGATAAACCCCGGCTCTCAGAGAGAAGCCGGGCCGCTAATTCGCAGAATGGTCCGAGCAGGAAATTGCATGGGTAATAATATTGCGCATCCCGAATGCTGCGTCAAGGACGATCCCATCTAGCGCATAATATCAATGGCGCATCGCGCGTGATCCATTCTATCAATGGGGGATGAGCAATTCCTTCTCCCGTCGTGCCGCAATCGCTGGATATGATCTGGTCGCAGGCCTTATCGACCCCATGACCATTGGCGCTATGAAACGCTGGTGGTTTCCGTCCGCCCGAATTTGGGCCTCTGCGAACGGTGCGCGCGGGGACGCGGATGCAGTTGCCGCAAACTTGCCGCCGCGTGGACAAAAGCGCATCCGGTCCAACGCAGCGCAGTTGGCGCTACAGAAGAATGAAAGCGCGCGCCAACAGTCCAGCGACGCCAATGCGGCGTGGCGGGACGTCGTGATCCAGGGCGCTGACGGTGATCCTGCAGCAGCAGAGACGACACGTCGGCGTGCAGGGTCTCGCCATCTGGCAATGCATGGGCCGCTGGCGGCCGCAGTCGGGCGGCGGGGTTTCCAGACTGTCGCCTGGGCTATGGAGGCACCGGGCGCTCTACCGCCTACAGCCGATGCATTTATGGCGTCAGAGAATCTGGAATCCGTGCAGGAAGGGCCTGAGTTCCGAGAAGACACGCTGATGCGGCGCTGGCTTGCAGCGCCGGCAGAGACGGGTCTTGTCGGTGATATGGCCTATGCGCGGGTCAGTTGGCCGGTTGATATGCCAGTGCATGGCGTAATCGTGGTTGGGGCAGGCGTTGGTGTGGAATGGGACATCTTCGTCAGAATGCGCCGGGACCATGATTTCGCCCATGCTTACACTGTACATGGGCTTGCAGTGGTCGAACTCGTATCTCCGGGACATGGTCTGCGCCGGGCTGATCATCTGTATGGTGGCGAGAGCTTCTTCCAGTCGGCGCCCGTATCCGCTGGTGCCAGCCTTGCCGCGCAGGTGCGTGAGACGGGGCGTTGGATAGCCTGGGCGCGCCGGGCTTTTAGTTTGCCAGTTGGGGTTTTCGGCGTTTCGATGTCGAGCTTCGCTGCCCAGCTTGCTATTAGCCATTGCAACGCTTGGCCAGAAGCAGCGAGACCAGATGCAGCACTGCTCATGGCGCATTCCGGGGACTTGATTGGCGTTACCCAAGGCAGCCTGAGCAGGGGATTAGGCTTACCGGCTGTAAAGAAGGCCGCTGGATGGACAGCCGCAGATTTTGCGCCGTGGGGTGAGGCGCTCGGACCAGCAGACAAACCGGTTATTGCGCCAGAGGCGATTGTATCCATCACGGGCCGCCGCGATGGCGTTACACCATTTCGAGATGGCGAGATTGTTCGTGAAAATTGGGGTATTCCGCTGTCAAACAGATTCACCTATGGCCACGGGCATATGGGATTACCGTTCAGAGTGATCATGAAACCAGACGCAAATGAGCGATTTTCCGAGATTTTGCGCCGTCTATAGGTCGCGCTAGCAAGGGCTTATTAACCTCACCGCACTAATTTTGTCGCTGGAGCATCCCCGCAACCGGCGGGCGTGCTGGTGGAGTCACTATGGCGGCTGCTTCGGCCACGAAAACAGCGCCTCTTGCCAGTGGTAAGGGCGGCGAAGAGCCAAAGGCAGCGCGGAAACGCGCGCCTGTGTGGGACGCTGACCGAATTAAAGTCTCAGAAGCTGTGTGGGGGGCGGGTGAAGTCGGCCCCGTAGCTAAAAAATTTCTGCCGCCGCTGCTGCCGACATTGGCGCTTGATCCCGCAATGACGGCGATTGAGATAGGCTCGGGTCTAGGCTCGCTTTCCTGCAAAATGCACCTAAACAGCGGCGTATACACGATTGGGTTTGAGTCTGATCCTGTGCTGCTTGAGAAGGCTAAGGAATCTGCTTTGCATTGGGGGCTGGGAAGAAAAACCAAATTCCATGCGCTGAACCTGCGCAAGCCCGAATTTGAGAGCATCCGAAAGAAAAGCATTCATTGTGTGGTGATGCACTCGACTGTCACGCAGGTTGCGAACATCAGCAAAGTCTTCGATGTGCTTTCAGACCTGCTGGCCCCAGGCGCTCGTCTATTGCTGACGGATTATTTCGTTTCGGACGACCGCGGCGACGTGCGTGCCTTGAAAAAATGGACAGGGCTGCAGCCAGGCCCAACATTCATGATCACGGTCACCGAATTCAAAGAAATCCTGATCAATCTCGGCTTCGAAATTCATGTGGACGAAGATCTGACGGACCCGTTCCGCAATTACGTCCGCGGCGCTTGGGAGGAATTCCTAAAAGGTGTTGCTGAGGGGGCCTATCCTCTCGATGAGCTTGGCCCGGCACTGCTTGAAAGCACGCGTTGGATGGCTGGAACGCGCTCGCTGAAGGTCGGCGGGCTGCAGTTCCGCCGGGTTAGCGCTACGCTCCGCAACTAAAGCGCGCTCTATTCCTTCAAAGCATCATGACCCAACAGCGCCTCGCGGAAGCGGGCGAGGGCGATGGCACCATTCCGGATAGGCATGGCGACCGGCGGCATATCTGCCGTGATCTCAACCAACCCAAATGCAGGCCCCGGGCCATCCATGATGATCGAGCGAAGCTCATCCACGCCTGCATCATCATTGACGCGGCGGATGGTTGGAATGCCAGCGGCAGTCGCAACACCTGCGAGATCAAGGTTCACGCCAGAATGACTGACCTGACCGCCAGTTTCGCCAAAACGACCATTGTCGAGGCATACAATCGTCAAGTTTTCGGGTTTGCGCCAGCCGACTGTGGCCAGCGCATAGAGGCCCATCCCAAGCTCTGCATCGCCGACCAGGGCGATAACGCGCTTCTCAGGCTGCGCCGTCGCAAGACCAAGGGCTGTTGATACCGCGCATCCCATGGCACCTAGCAGATACAGATTGAGCGGCGTTTCGCCAGCAGTCTCTGCATCCCAAATTGCGGAGCCGAGACCAGCGACGATCAGCAGGTTCGGATCGCGATCTTGCAGCAGGCGATGGACAGCGCCGCGGCGTTCCAGGCGATTTTGTGTTTCGTTTGCCATTGCTTCGGCCCCCTAAAATACTTTGGCGCCTGTGGCGCGCTGGGAGATCAGGGAAAAGACGGGGAGGTAGGAATTGAAGGCCAACCTCCCGCTCGCCTCGGTGACTGGGATGACATCCGCAGATGTCTCGGCCCGGTTCACGACTGTCTCTTATACACATCTGACGCTGCCGACGAATAGAGAGG
>CAJXVF010000088.1 GCA_913060845.1 uncultured Alphaproteobacteria bacterium
GAGATGTAGAGAGGTCTCGTGGGCTCGGAGATGTGTATAAGAGACAGACATAAAGGTCAAGCCATCAAATTCGGCTTCTCTATGACTCCGGGTATATGTATACGCCTGGTGTTTTCATTTGTGGTCCTGACATAAGAAGCCCCCAATCCAAGTCCATATGCTTCAGGCGGGTGGCAGCTCTTACCTTACCCTCTAATCGCCGCTTAATGACGCTAGCCACAGAACATCTAACTCTGTGGATTGCGCACCTGTCGAAGCGCAGTAGAGTCTGTTTCGCGGCACTCAGTCAAACATTGGAGATTCGATCATGATTAAAGTATGGGGACGGCATGACGGGTCCAATGTCATCAAAGCGATGTGGTGCATCGGTGAGCTAGGCATTGAGTATGAACGCGTTGACTGGGGCGGTAAGTTCGGCGGGAATGATGATCCGGGCTACCGGGCCATGAACCCAAACGGTCGCTTGCCGACGATTGAGGAAGAAGACGGATGGTCCGTTTGGGAATCAGGGGCTGTCATTCGGTATCTCTCCGCCAAACACGACATGGGCGGCCTCTATCCGTCCGACCCACGCGACCGTGCCGACGCGGACCGCTGGATGGACTGGAGTTCCCTTAATCTCGCACCGTTCAACCCAACCTATCTCGACTATTTCTTTCGCCTGCCAGCAGCAGAGCGGGATATCTCGAAGGTCGAAGCGGCAGTGAAAGCAACCACGCCTTGGTACGATATCCTCGACAAACACCTTGAGGGTCGCGACTACGTTTGTGGTGACAGCTTGACCATCGGTGATATCCCAGCCGGCGTCCTAACCCATCGCTGGATGACCTGGACGCCCGGCGAACGCCCATCGCACCCCAATGTTGAAGCTTGGTATGCCCGCCTTTGCGAGCGTCCAGCCTATCAGGAACACGTATTGGACAAGACGAACAAGCCAAGCTTCTAAGCAGCGAAATCAGACTTTATGGCTCAGACTGCCGCCAACGCTGCCAAACCCACATCGATGTGGGCATTGCTGCGAGACCCTCGGTATTTGGCGTTTTGGATGGCTGGCGCTTTGATTGGTGTCGTCCGCTGGTTTCAGCTGCTCGCACTCGGCGTATTCACGTTTGAGCTGACGGGCTCACCGCTATTGGTTTCGATCGTGCCGCTTCTGTCCATGGCGCCTATGGCAATGTTTGGGCCAATTATCGGCGCTGTCGCGGACCGAGTTGATCGCAAGCTCCTGTTCGCCGTCTCAATTGCTGGAATTTGCATCACCTCCGCCGTGATGGGGGCAATTGCGCTATCTGGCACGTTGCATTTCGGTCATGTCGCATTCATCGCGTTCATGAATGGAATATTCTGGGCGACCGATATGCCGATCCGGCGGCGATTGTTGGGCGACCTATCTGGCGACGCCTTGCCAACTGCCATGAGCCTCGATGCAGCCACAGGCAATGGCACGCGCATGCTTGGCCCGCTGCTTGGTGGTGCGGTCCTTCAATTCGTTGGTGTCCAAGGGATATTCCTATTCAGTGCCGCCGTTTATGGACTTTGCATTGTGCTTGTCCTGTTTGTGCGCGTTCAAGGGAGCGCTAAGGCCGCCATCCCGACATCGTTGATCCACGACCTACGCGCAGGCATCCAGTATGTCAGAGGAGACATGCATCTCCGCCGGATCCTTGGCATCACGGTGATCTTCAATGTCTTCGGCTTCCCGTTCACGTCTATGATCCCGGTTATTGGCAAAGTGCATTTGGCGCAGGATTCATTTTGGACCGGCGTCGTGTCTAGCCTGGAAGGTTTAGGCGCCTTACTCGGTGCGATTTTGATCGCGATGATCGCCCGTCCTGGAAACTACTATCCGATCTATCTGCGCGGTACGATTGGATACATTTTGGCGATTTATGTCCTCGCCATTTCGCTATTTTTCATCAACGGTATGCCCGAAGCGTTTGGTCTTGTTGCGACTGTCCTGGTGATCGCCGGGATGTGCGGGGCGAGTTTTGCTGCGATGCAAAGCACGCTGACCTATTTGGGTGCCGCCCCTGAATATCGCAGCCGCGTGCTAGGTGTGCTGACGCTTTGCATCGGCGCAGCCCCCTTTGGTTTTCTGAATGTGGGTTGGATGGCGAGTATGTGGGGGGCACCGTTAGCGCTCTTCATCATGGCGTCCGAGGGGCTGATCATGCTGCTGCTCTTGCGGCTAACGACGCCTATCGGCAAGCCAGACCCAGGGCATTATTCTGCAAGCCAAGACCAGCTTACTGCCAAACCATAACGTGGCAGACCTCAGCATCATGCTGGTCTACTATCAGGACTGAACGTTAGGGAACTTGATCTATGAGCAATGACCGGTTTGGGATGCGCTGGGGATACGCTGGCGGCACAACACTGGCGTCCATTGAAGAAGCCCGGGCAGCCGGACAATTCGCAGCTTCAGCTGGCTTCGATAGCTTCTGGGTTTCCCATGCCAAGGGCGTTGATCCCATGATGGCCTTGGCCTGCATTGCGGATGATGTTGCTGGCCTGCAAGAAGTCGGAACGTCTGTAACCCCATTGTACGGGCGGCACCCAATTGGCCTGTCACAACTCGTGCGGACGGCGCAGAACGCCCTCGATGGGCGGTTTACACTTGGTGTTGGTGCATCGGCCAAGGGCCATGCGGAAGGAACGCTCGGCCTTTCTTGGGACAAGCCATTCTCCTACACGCGTGAATTCTTTGATGCCATGGAGCCGCTTCTTGCTGGCAAGCCAGCAGATGTAACTGGCGACCAAGTCAGCGCGCATGGCGAACTCAATATCGCATCAAAACCCACGCCGATTTTGCTGGCAGCCTTGGGGCCTCGAATGCTGAAATTCGCTGGCGCACGGGCGGCAGGCACGACCTTGGGGCAATGCGGCCCGAAGACTATCGCGTCATATGTGAAGCCATTGCTCGAAGCCGGTGCCGAAGCCGCAGGACGTAGCGCACCACGCATCATGGCATTGGTGCGGATATGCGTCACAGAAGACAGGGAGGCCGCAAAAACCATTGCGCGCGAAATTTCTAGCTTCTACCAAGAGATACCGTCATATTCAGCCGTGATCGCGAAGGAAGGCTTGGCTGAGCCAGCGGACCTGCACCTGATCGGCAGCTGGCAGGAAATCCTGGACAGCCTCGCTGCATACGCGGAAGCTGGTGCCACGGATTTCCGCATTCAAGCAGCCGCCCACGACGCCAAGTCCCAGGATGCCACCAATCAAGCGCTCGCAGACTATTTGAGCTAAGCGGCAGGTCTAGTCAGTTAAGCAAACTGAGCCGACACCGCACCGACACCGTCGATTGACCCGACAATAGCATCACCGGGTTTGCCGTAGAACAGGCCTTCTAAGGATCCCGTAATAAGCGCGTCGCCAGCCTTAAGGCCGCCGCAATGATTGCCGATGACACAGGCGAATGCGGCGACAGTATCAAAGGCGTCACCGCCCGGTACTGCGGACGCGCCTTCAGCCGCAACCACACCGCCAATCTCTAGTCGCATGGATGGAGTAACGCGTGGGCAGTCTTGCCAATCCTTGATCTCTGGCCCGATCACCAATCCACCATTCGCCGAGCAATCCGCCAGCTTCAGGAACTGCGGTGCTGCCACATGGTCATCCAAGCGGCTTTCAACGATTTCCAGCATAGGTGCCATGGCAAGGCAGGCCCGTAATTTGTCCTCAAAGGCTGGGTCATCTGGCGTTGGTGGATCAGCCTTCAGAACAAACCCGATCTCAAGCTCAACACCGCAGAGACGCGATAATTCTCTCGGGACCGTGTCGCCATTTTGCCAGATCCAATCCTTGCGGATCGGTGCATAAGTCGGGATTGTGGGTGGCCCTGGCCGACCGACTTTGAACCCGCCAGCTGCGCCCGTCGCTTTCGCAACAGCAGCTTGCACTTGGCAGACCTCTTCAAGTGTTTCTGGCGGTGGTGTGTCTGCCGTCTTGATCAGGCTGCCAGTGCGCCGCGCTTCGATGAGTGCATTCGTTAGTCGATCCGTCATGGAACAGCCTTTCCGGCAATGGTCATCGCAAAATCAATGCTAGGTCAGGCCTGCTCACCATCCCATGCGTTCCAATGCAGCACATCATCAAGCGGTGGGCGTCTGGCAGGCTTGAAATCGTCTCCGATGGTATAGGCCACCGGTAATAGCCCTACCTGCATGATCCCTTCTGGAATGCCCAGCAGATCAGCCGCCTTCTCGCCGTTCGATAGATGCAATGTCGTCAACGTTGACCCAAGGCCGCGAGACCGCAGTGCAAGCTGGAAGCTCCATACAGCAGGCATAATCGAGCCCATCAACCCGGCCCAAACGCGCTGTGGCGGATTTGGCGGCAAGTGATCGACGCGGATGCAGGGGATCACGTGAACCGGCGCATCCTGAAGATTGTCCGCCAAATATTGAGCGGAGCTATAGACGCGGCCATCCTGCACTTTACCTGCTGCTTCCGCTTTCTTTTGGGACTCCGTCAGATATGTCCCCGCCCCTTCGCGATAAATATCTGCCAGTGCCGCACGTTTGGCGGCATCGGTAACGACGATCCAGCGCCAACCTTGCTTGTTGCTGCCAGTGGGCGCTTGCAAGGTCAGTTCCAGGCAGTCGCGGATAATTTGATCAGGCACTGGCCGGCTAAGATCAAGCCGCTTGCGAACAGCGCGCGTCGTCGTCAGCAATTTGTCAGTTACGCTTAGGTCAAATCCAGCCATGTCCGTCACCCCTTGTTTTCAGAGACCCGTTATAAACTGCGCAGCAAGCGACGACCAACAGCGACCTGTTTCGACCATCAGATGCTTTGGCAAGAAAGCTGGAATCGTGCGAGGATGATCATCAAATTGAGCACACTCCCATGAAAGCAAATAAGATGAATTTGGTTAGAGACCCACGCGCATTCAACCACCCAGATCTTCTGACTGGCGACCTAAACAAATCTGCAATCGCCTGGGTTGGGGATCAACACTATCGCGCTGTGTTCAAGCCAAAAGGCAACCAAGAAACACCTTTGCTTGGGATATACCCTATGGGCTCGCCCTGTGATCACAGCCTGGGCGGGATGTTCGATCTTGCAGGTGATTTGCTTGCTGAGGATAGCGGCCCTGCAATGTACCAGGTGCCGTTTTCTGGTTTCACCGACCATCGCGGGATGGAAGCATCAGGCCAAGGCTTCTCCAATGCCTACAAGTTCACAACCGCATGGACGGTTCAGGGCACCATTGGCCTAATGACACCATTCGGGATTGTTGCTGGCGGCGGGTGCGACAAGACCTTTCCGATGCTGATCCACACCATGGGGATTGAGCCTTATCGCTATATTCCCTGGGCGCTTCTGCATGCAGGCCATCGCTCTGTTGGTCTGATGCCGGATGGAAGCGAAGTCACCCTTGGCGACCTCGCCATGACCCGCATTCGCCATCTGAATGGCGAGGCCGATGATGCTGAACTTGAACTCATCCGCCAGAATACAGTGACTGATGTTGGGGTTTGCGAAAACCTGGCCTCTGCCATGTCCAATTATGTAGCGCTCTGCTGTGGTGGGTTCATCCTGGCCGGTGAAGATTTGCATGCGGCGAATACTGAAACGCGCGCTGATCTTACCCGTAAAACTATGTCCCTTTACCGCAATGCTTTGGATAAAGGCATCGTGCCCGCCGATGTGATTGGACCGGAGAATTTCCAAAACTTCATCCGGTCCATCGCCCTTTTCGGCCTATCTACCAACCTCCCTTTGCATCTGCCTTGGATGACGCGATCTTGGGGCATCACCCATACGCCGTCCAGCATCTGGCAGGAAATGGAGCATATGCCGTGGATCAGCAATCTGCAGCCTGTCGGCAAATACCCGGTCAATCATATCGGCGCGATGCTGCCGAGCGTCATCAAGTATCTAGTGGCTGAAGGGTTGTTGAACGATGTAACCTCTATTTTCGGACCAAAACTGTCTGAAATTTACAGCAATGCGCCTGATCTCGATTTTGGCGCGCAGGACGTATTCCATCCGGTCGAGCGACCCATGGCACCACAGCCGCAGATCGTCCTCTATCGCGGCAATCTGTGCCCCGGCGGATCATGGGTGAAAGAGTCTGATGCTATGCGGCACACCAGCACCTACAAAATCCAAGTCTGCGCCACCCAAGCCGATTTCTTCAAAGACACCGCCAACGCCACCAACCTGACTGACAAAACCTGCTACGCCATCACAGGCGACCATTCCACGATTGAGCTGTTGTCAGCCAATTTCGCCATCATGGGCGCAATGAACGCCAACCCAGACCTGGATGTGGCGCTTTTGACGGATCAACGAACGTCTGGCTTTGTCGGCGCGCGTGCGAAGGCCGCCTACCATTTGCCTCGCAATCGATTACGGCAACTCAAGGACGGCGATACTGTTTGCTTTGAGTCCGCCACCCGTAAAATCGATCTGGTCGATGCGTCTGGTGCGGCAATGGATGCTGAGATGGATGCGCGGGCAGCTGCATATGCGGAGCCTGACTGGCCAAAGACTGGCACCATCAAAGACTTGGTCAATGCCCAGCTCAGCGACGCCGAGAATGGCAGCGCGGTCTACTAAATCCGTAAGCTGCTAGCGGGCAGTGAACCCGCCGTCTACGATAAGCTCAGTTCCGGTTATGAAGCTGGCGTCATCGGAAGACAGGAAAAGGATTGGCTTCGCAATCTCCTCTGGCTGCCCGATGCGGCGCATGGGAATGGCTTTTAACCGGCCCTGCACTTGCCGCTCATCAATCACGCCATGGTTCACTTGGGCCAAGATCGGCGTTTCGATGGAGCCTGGATGGATAGAGTTGCAGCGAATGTTGTAGCCCTTCTTAGTGCAATGCATAGCAACCGTCTTGCTCAAGTTCCGCACCCCGCCTTTCGCTGATGAATACGAGGACAAGTGCGGGACGCCCAACATGCCAGCCACACTGGAAATATTGACGATGGCGCCGCCGCCAGACCGGTCAATCAGCGGCACGCCGTGTTTGCAGCCCAAAAACACGCCATCTAGACAGATCGCGTGAATTTTATGCCAGTGCTCGAGCGAAGCATCTTCAATGGTGTCGCCTGGTGAAATACCAGCCGCGTTGACGAGGATATGCACGCCGCCAAATATTGTTTCGGCCTGCGATAGCGCGTTCTGCCAGCTTGCTTCGCTGGTGACATCTAGTGCCACGAAAGCGGCGGCCTCACCGATGCCTGAGGCAACAGTGGCACCATCGGCTTCATTAATATCTGCCACAACGACCTTGGCACCCTGCTCGGCAAATAGCTGTGCTGTAACTTTGCCGATTCCGGATGCTGCCCCGGTCACAAACGCTACTTTCCCTGAAAAACGCGCCATCTTCTGCCATCCCCCTGATGAAACTCTGTATCACCAAAGCATATATCAACCCGGACAGTGAGCCAGTGCAGGTGTTCTGATCCCACACCTGCGCTATATCATAGGCAACGCTTCTTCGAATCCGGGTGCCCTCATGCTGACAGTAATCTCTCCCGCCAAACGGCTAGACCTGACACCGGTTGATATGTCTGCCGCGACGGAACCAACTTTCCAGAAGGACGCGCATACGCTGGCAAAGACCGCGCGCAAGCTTTCCCCTGCCGAGCTGCAAAAGCTGATGAGCATTAGTGAGCCGCTCGCAGAACTAAATGCACAGAGGTTCAAAGCGTTTTCAGGAACCCCATCCGAAGACGTGGTGAAGCCAGCTGCATTGACGTTTGACGGCGACACATATCAAGGGCTTGAAGCCGGTACATTGAGTGAAGCCGATATAGCCTATGCCCAACGGCGGCTGCGCATCTTATCTGGCCTCTATGGCCTTTTGCGCCCGATGGATCGGATACAGCCATATCGGTTGGAAATGGGCAGTCGCCTTCAGACACGGCGCGGCAAAACGCTTTACGAATTCTGGGGCAAAAAGATCGCCAAATCCCTGAACGAAGAAGCTGAGGCAGAGGGAACGGAGCTGCTG
>CAJXVF010000089.1 GCA_913060845.1 uncultured Alphaproteobacteria bacterium
TCTACACCTCTCTATTCGTCGGCAGCGTCAGATGTGTATAAGAGACAGCTGCTGAATGATCCGCTGGGGCAGGACGCAGATGGCAAAGACATCTACATGAAAGACATTTGGCCGACGCCGGCTGAAGTTTCCGACGTGCTGGAAAGCTCCCTCACGCCGCAGATGTTCAAGGATCGTTATTCCAACGTGTTCCTTGGCCCAGAGCAGTGGCAGAAAATCCACGTCTCCGGCGGCGAGACCTATGATTGGTCCGATGGCTCTACATATGTTCAGAACCCGCCTTACTTCGAAGGCATGACCATGGAAGTCGCTGATTTTGCGGATATCCATGGCGCGCGTTCATTGGCAAAGCTGGGTGACAGCATCACAACGGATCACATCAGCCCGGCAAGCTCAATCAAGCGGGATAGTCCGGCTGGCGAATATTTGCTGGAACGTCAGGTTCGCCCGGTTGATTTCAACTCCTTCGGCGCACGGCGCGGCAATCACCAAGTGATGATGCGCGGCACGTTCGGCAACATTCGTATCAAGAACGAGATGGCGCCGGGTACAGAAGGCGGCGTCACCAAGCATCAGCCGAGCGGCGATATTATGCCGATCTTTGATGCGGCGGAGCGTTACCGCGAAGAAGGCACTTCGCTCATCATCATTGGCGGTAAGGAATATGGCACGGGCTCCAGTCGTGACTGGGCAGCCAAGGGCACGAACTTGCTTGGTGTGTCAGCCGTGATTGTTGAGAGCTTTGAGCGCATCCACCGCTCCAATCTCGTCGGGATGGGCGTCCTACCGCTGGAGTTTAAGGACGGCCAGAGCCGCGATACCTTGAAGCTAGATGGCACGGAAACCTTTGACATCACAGGCATCGCTGGCGGCATCACGCCGCGTATGGACGTGCCCTGCACAGTCCATCGTGCGGATGGTTCTTCGGAACAAGTGACGCTGCTCTGCCGGATCGATACGGAAGATGAAGTCGCCTACTACAAGAACGGCGGCATCCTGTCATACGTCCTGCGCAATATGATGCAAGCGGCTTAAAGCCACCACGCATCGACACTTTCTACTGCGGGCGCTTCTCTTTCTCAACGGACTTGGCAAAAGCCAATTTCGGAGGGGCGGGGGAGTGCCCGTTTTCTATGGAGTGCGGTTTATTCGACGATGAAGCCAGATTGCCCGCCAAGCAGTGTCGCGCGGAGCATGTGGCGGGGCTGGGTCTGGTCGAAATCTGTTAAAGCCAAATGCATGGTGGTGCGATTGTCCCAGCAGACCAGATCACCCTCGGCCCATTGATGCCGGTAAACATTGTCTGGCCGGGTCGCGTGGGCGCAGAGGAAGTCTATCAGCGGCTTGCTCTCAGCAATGGTCATGCCGTGGAAATGGGACACGCGTTCGCTGACATAAAGCGCACGCTTGCCGCTATCGGGATGGGTGCGAACGGCTGGGTGGGCAATCGATGGGTTCAGGCGGCGGGTTTCCGCTGTTTGCTGCGGGTCGCGTTGGCCAAAGCCTGCTGTTAACGAAATATCGTAGACAGCGTCCAGCCCATCAAGGATCTCCCGCATTTTCGGCGATAGCGTGTCGTAGGCGCGGACCATATTGGCGAACATCGTGTCACCACCGACGGGCGGGCGGGTATCGCAGTAGAGCATGGATGCGGCAGCAGGATGGCTCGTATAGGCGTAGTCGGAATGCCAGTTCCGGCCCGTATTACGGGTCTCCGAAGGCTTGCCGCCTATTTCGCGATTGGTCACCTGTAGCAGTTCAGGAAAGTCTTGGTGGCGATAGAAGGGTGTGGACGCATGATCATCCAGCGGGCCGAATGCGCCGGCGAATGCGGTAATGTCCTGCGGTTCAAGCCGCTCGCCCCGGAATGCGATCACATGATGCTCATGCCAAAGCGCATTGACGGCGCTGACGGTATCTGGCGCTGGCGGAGCCGATGTATCCACGCCCAGGACTTCTGCGCCAAGCGCATATCCAAGCGGTTTTACTGTGATTTCGCTATTGCGCCGTTGATCGCTCATATCATCGCTCCTGCTTAAGCCAGTAGGAACGATAGCGCTCAAAACTGTTCGATGGAAAGCCGTGTCGCTGGTTTCAGATGCGGGACAAGGCCCATATCCAGATAATCCCAGCCTGCAAGTGCAATCATCGCCCCATTATCAGTGGACCATTTGAGGGACGGCAGCGCCAGGTCAACGCCAGCCGCAGCACATACTTCCGCTGTCCGCTCACGGAGTTGCGGACTAGCGGATACGCCGCCAACCACGACGAGTGACGCAGCCTCCCGCTCTGCCAGGGCGCGGGCGCATTTGGCGGCTAGTACATCCATAGCCGCAGCGACGAAGGATGCGGCGACTGTCGGTTTGTCCACATCCGGTTCGCGTTCAACCAACCGCGCAACGGCGGATTTGAGGCCAGAGAACGAAAATTCCAAACCTTCCCGGATCATGGGTCGTGGGAAAGTGATGTCTGGTGTACCGGTTTTCGCCAGCTTATCGACGGCGGGACCGCCCGGATATCCGAGGCCCAACATACGGGCGACCTTGTCATAAGCCTCGCCAACGGAATCATCCCGGGTGCCGCCTAAGATTTCCACGGACTTGGCGTCCGCCATAAAGGCCATCAGCGTGTGACCGCCAGAGGCTAGCAATACGATGGCGGGGTAGGTGATATTGCCGCCGTCCAGCTCCGCGCTGCGCAGATGGCCGCGCAAGTGATTGACGCCGACCACAGGCTTTGACCATCCAAGCCCCAAGCCCTCCGCCGCGTTGAGGCCAACAAGCAGCGGCCCGATCAGCCCGGGGCCACGGGTAACAGCGATAGCGCGGACATGCTCCGGTCCCGCATCGATCTGGGCCAACGTTTGGCGGATTGTAGGGATGATTTCGGCGGCGTGAGCCCGGCTGGCGAGTTCCGGGTATACGCCGCCATATTGCGCATGAATTTCGGCCTGACTTTGGGTGAGCGCTGCCGCGACGGTTCCATCCCTGGCCACTAAGGCCACAGCGGTGTCATCGCAAGATGACTCAATGCCAAGGATCAGTGAATTTGGTTCATGCATGGCCAAGCCCGTATGCGGTGAGATCATCAACAGCACCCCAGCGTTCGATGCGTGGCGGAGCTGCGTTGAAATTGACGACGGTGGAGTTCACGCCAACGAGCCTGCCGCCATCCGCTACATAATCCGGCATGCCATCAAGGTCTGCCAGGATGTCGGCCACGGTCTCGCCGGGCGGCTTGCCATGGGCATTGGCGCTGGTGGCGTACAATGGGCCAGTTTCGCTGATGACGCTTTGGATGAAAGCGTCTGTCGGAAATCGCACGCCAACCTCATCACGATCTGCCAGCCATTCAGGGCGGAGAGCGGGGTCCAGAGCGAAGATGAACGTAATGCCGCCTTTGATCGCATCATTGTTCAGTAATGCTTCTGCGGCGGGTGGCAATTGGGCGCCGATCCGCTCCAGATCAGCCAATGATCCGGCAAGCACTTGCAGACGGAGCGCATCTGGTCGCCGCTTTAGCTGGAATATCCGGCGGGCGGCAAGCGGCTGCTCTGGGTGTGCTACGAGGCCGTAGACGGTGTCTGTCGGCAACAACGCAACGCCACCGGCCAGGAGGGCGCTTGCAACGGCTTTAGGATCGTTCTCAGCCATCAATAATCTCCGATTGCTCAGTAATCGGTTGAATGGGGTCGGACGTGAAGGCCGGATTGGCGGCCAGCACAGCGGCGAACGTAGCCGCGGTGACGATATCTGGGCCGCCACCGCTGAATGTAATGCCGGGCACATCGGCTTCCTGGCCTACCAAGGCAGCCTCGGTGAGGCCTTCAGCAGACTTGGCTAAAGTCTCGGACAATGGACCATAACGGAGGGACTGCAGCCCGCCATCTTGGTAGCGTCCGACATAGGCCGCACCAGCTGCGGATTTGTGAATAACCAACGCGGGCAGGCCGGTCGCCATAGACGCCTGCATGCCGAGTGTTGCGCTCGCGTTGACCGGTGCCAGCGGAATTTTGAGCCCGAAGCTCAGCGCATTCGCAAAGGAGACGCCCGCGCGGACGGCGCTCAGGCGGCCCGGTCCTATGTCTACGAGCATGTCGGTTAGGTCACTAACAACGGCGTCAGCGTCCTGCAACATGCTTTCAGCCATCTGGCCTAGCGTTGGGCCAGTCGTGGGATCGCGATTATCGTCCATGGCTTCGGCAATCGGGACACCGTCCTTCAGGAGATACAGCCAGGGCGATTTGGCGGAGGTGTGGATGCAAAGCGTCAGGCGCATTGGGTGATGCTTTCAGCAGCGGCGCGAAGCGCGTCAGCCCGCGCGACCCAAGATGGCGCATCGCTGGTAAAGGTGATCCGCCGCGCATTGTCATCGCCGTCGATCGGATCGATTTGGATGTGCAGGGCAGGCGGCAGGACATCTTGGAACTTAGCGCCCCACTCAATTGCCGTCAGATGGCCGTCGAAAAAGTCATGCAGCGTCAGGTCTGAGAATTCATGTGCTGTTTCAATGCGGTAAGCATCAACATGCAGAACGGGCATCACGGGGCCGGCATAGAAATGCGCCAGGGTGAATGTTGGGCTGGTTACTGTATCTTCAATCTGAAGTTCGCCGCACATATATTTGATAAAATGCGTTTTTCCTGCCGCTAAGGCACCTTCCAGCACCAATAAATCGCCCGGCGTAGCAACGCGGGCTAAATGGGCGGCCACTGTGGCGGTATCCGCTTCCGATTGGCAGACGTAAGCGATTGAAAGGGCAGGATCTGGCATGACTATCCGGCGGTTGATCTGAAGTGAGCGCCGGAAATTAGCGGTACAGACCCGGAAAGCCAACAGAAGTCTTGCCGCAGGTTGCAGCCCTAACGCTTGCAATGCGCCGCTGCGGCCCTATCATCCGCGGCCCTGTTGGAATTTGGCCGGGTTATACCCCCGGTGAAAGGCCCTAGCTTATGATCAATCTTGAAGCCTTCCGCGCACTGCCCCACGCTATTTCACTGCTGGGCATGTCTGGCGTTGGTAAAACAACACTGTCTAAGGCGCTTCAGGAAGAAGCTAATTGGTACCATTATTCCGCCGATTACCGCATTGGCACCCGGTATTTGGCAGAGCCGATCCTGGACAATATCAAGTTCAAAATCATGACCATGGGCGATCAGTTTGTGGCCGACCTGCTGCGCTCAGACTCGATTTTCATCGCCCACAATATTTCAGTCGATAACCTAGAGCCGGTGTCAACCTTCCTTGGAATGTATGGTGACCCAGCGACGGGCGGTCTGAATAAGGCTGATTTCTTGGAACGGCAGGAACTCTATCGCCAAGCCGAAGTGCTTTCGATGCAGGACGTGCCGCACTTCATCGCCAAGTCCTGGTCAATCTACGCCTGCCGCAATTTCATCAACGATGCGAGCGGTTCGTTGTGTGAGATTGCAGAACCGAAGGACCCGAATGATCCGGTGATCCGCCCGCTGATTGATACCTCGCTATTGCTGTATATTCGGGGCGATGCGGACACGGAGGAAGCGCTAAAGGAGCGGGCACGTAGCCACCCAAAACCGTTATTTTATAATCCGCTATTCATTGGCCCTAAACTCGAAGATCAGCCGGATGATGGTGCTGGCGTCGATATGATCAACTTCGCACGTCCGCTGTTTCCGGAGCTGTTAGAATTCCGGAAGCCTCGCTATCGGGATATGGCGGAGCGGTTCGGGGTTAGCGTCGAGGCGGCTGATTTGTTCGGGCCAAATGCAAACCGAACACCCACTGCAGACGAATTCCTGGTAGTCCTGCATGGCGCGCTGGCGCGTGAGATTAAAGACAATCCCCACGGCGCTGAAACGCTAGAGCGATATCTGGCGGCCTGCGCCAAGCGTGAAGGCCGCGCACCTAGCCTCGCCAACGGGCTGAGGAGCTAAGGCAATGGCTGTTATTTTACCGCCGGACTTACCGGCGCGCGCTGCGCTGGCCGCCGAAGGCGTGCCAATGTTGGATGCCCATGATCCGGCTGCAGCAGACGCCTTAAATATCGTCATCTTCAATTTGATGCCGAAGAAGCTTGAGACAGAACTGCAGTTGGCGCGCATGCTTGGCCGCGCATCGGTCGATGTCTCGATCACACTGGCTGCACCCGAAAACTACGCGGGCAAGAATGCGCCGCCTGGTCACCTAGATAGGTTCTATCGGCGCTGGCGCGATGTGAAATTGTCATCCTTCGATGCGGTTATCATCACCGGCGCGCCAATTGAAACATTGCCGTTCGAGGCTGTGAATTACTGGAATGAGATGACGGAAGTTCTGGATTGGACCCGGGACGCCAATGACGGCGCAGGCATTCCGCTGCTTAGCCTCTGCTGGGGCGCGCAGGCTGCACTCTATCGGTATTACGGTGTGCCGAAACATCAGCTTGAAGCAAAGCGATTTGGCGTCTTCCAGCACCGTCTGACGGATAAGGCCTCGCCATTCCTGCAGTGCCTGGACGACGGGCCGATGATGCCTGTCTCTCGTTGGACGGAAACCCGCGCTGAGGACTTGAAGGCGCTGCCGCACTTGAAGCCTTTGCTTGTGTCTGAAGGCTCTGGCATCGGCGCGCTAGCTGATGAACGGCTCGGTCACCTCCATGTCCTCAATCACTTTGAATATGACGCTGAAACACTGGCGATCGAGTATCAGCGGGACGTGGAGAAGGGCGGCGCTATCGCACCTCCGATCAACTATTTCCCAGATGATGATCCCACCAATCCGCCGCCGCAGACATGGCGTGCAAATGCGCAGGCTTTCTATGGCAATTGGGTGCGTTGGGTCGCTGAGCGGAAAGCGCGCTAGACGGGCCTTGGCCGTTCAACCCGGGCAATCGTGACGATGTCTACAGCACGCGCCCCGCCGCGCTTCAGCACGGCAGAGCAGCGTTCGACGGTGGCGCCTGTCGTAACACGTCGTCGATCAGCAGAACGCGCTTGCCGGTAATCCGGTCCCGCCAGCGTTCGTTCAGCTTGAATGCGCCGGTCAAATTGCGCTTGCGGCCAGCAGGGCTGAGCCCGCCCTGGCTGCGCGTCGCTCGGGTGCGATGGAGCAAATCTGGCGCATAGGGAATAGTTTCAAACCCAGCCATGCGGCGGGCAAGCTCAGCGGATTGGTTATAACGCCGCCCAAGCAATCGCCGCCAATGCAGCGGTGTTGGCGCGATGAGGTCTGCATCTGCTAGCAAATCCCGACCTGCAGCCAGCAGCCACCGTGTCAGCAAAGGCGTTGCCTCTAACCGGCTAGCACGCTTATAGGCGATGATGATGGGGCGGCTGGCGTCATCGTAAGCCAGCATGGCGCGAGCGCGGTCAAAGCGGGGCGGGCTGACCATGCAGGCACCGCATGTATCCCCGTCCGGCCCTTCGCCAGCGCCTTCTGCTTGCAGCCCAAACCCACAGACCTGGCAGACCGGGGCGGCCACAAACGCCAGCTCGCGCCAGCATTCGGGACAAACACCCTGCGCCTCCGTCGTCTCTCGACCGCAAGAGAGACAACGGGGCGGGATCAGCAGATCAAGTGCGCGCCGGGCAGGTGTACGAAGCGGTTCTAGAATGAGCGGAAGGATACGAGATCATCCCGCTCGACCTGCTTAATCAGGTCAATTTCCCAGGTGAGATATTCCTTCATGAAGTCCTCAACGACGCCTTTGCGCTCGTAGGGCTTGAGCCAGACATCATCAGCTTCATCGGCCAGATGGGTTTCACCTTGTTCGAGCGGCATTCCAGCATCGGTCCATGCCTTCGCACCGCCTTCGAGCGAAGCCGTTGGTTTGCCGGTAAGATTAGCGAGTTCCGCTGCAGCGTATTTTGCGACCAAGCCATCCTCAGATGTAGCGAGGTATCCTGGTGCATCTGGTAAGTTGGCCGCTGCCGTTTCCAAACGTGCGCGGGTCGCCCACCAGGCACCTGGGATGTGGCCCTTGCGATAGTCCCGGCTCGTCGCGACATCTACCGC
>CAJXVF010000090.1 GCA_913060845.1 uncultured Alphaproteobacteria bacterium
TGGTAATCCGGAACATATGGTCGATGGCGTCCGCAAAGGCCATGCGTCTGCCGTGCTTGCAGCATCGATCTTCCATTTCGGCGACGTCGAAATCAGCGAAGCCAAAGCGCATATGGCCGCCGCGGGATTGCCCGTCCGCCCAATTTCTGAAGATACGCCCACCGGGGACACACCATGAGCGATCATACGCTTGACCAACTCTATGCCGTGATCGCCAGCCGCAAAGGCGGCGATCCTGACGCCAGCTATACGGCGAAGCTGTTCGAACGCGGCCTGCACAAGGTCGCGCAGAAGGTTGGTGAGGAAGCTGTTGAGGTCGTGATTGACGGCGTTGATGGCCCGGAAGACCGTCTCGTTTCCGAGAGCGCTGACCTGCTTTATCATTTGCTCGTGCTCTGGGCCGCCCGGGACGTGACGCCGGATCAGGTTTGGGCCGAGCTAGCCAAACGCGCAAAATAGGAGGCTCCGGGCTCATGTCCGATTACGACAATCAGAACATTTTCGCCAAAATCCTGCGCGGTGAAATTCCCAATGACACCGTCTTTGAGAACGCCCACACATTGGCGTTCCGGGATATCGAGCCCCAGCGACCAACCCATGTGCTGGTGATCCCGAAAGGCCCCTATCGCACTTGGCACGATTTCGCCCGCGATGGTTCTAAATCCGAACATAGCGCCTTCGTTGAAGCCGTTGCCGCTGTCACAGACGCTGAAAGCGTTGAATCAGGTGGGTATCGCCTGGTGGTCAACAATGGTGATGATGGCAATCAGGAAGTGCCGCATGTGCATATGCATGTGTTCGGCGGTGCCAATTGCGGGCCCATGATCAAGCGCCAATCCTGAAGCGAGGATAAGATGACCATCTCAACATGGGCGAACGCCGCCGCTGAAGACCAAGCCGCCATCAAAGACTGGTTCGACCAGTGGAGTGCGGTGGTCGCGACCCGCCGCTTCGACGATGCTCGCGCACTCTTCCACCCAGACGCCATTGGTTTCGGCACTTGGATGGACCTGGTTGAAGGGCTGGATCAGCTTGAGGGCAAGCAGTGGCGCTCCATCTGGGGCACGATCAAAGACTTCCACCACGAAACCGATGTCCACCTTAAAGTCATCGTCTCACCGGATCGGCTGATGGCCAATGGTCTGGTGACGTGGACGTCTACCGGCTTCAACGAAGATGGATCAGCTTACGAGCGTCCGGGCCGCACCACGGGCACATTTGTGCGGGCTGCCGTGGGTGATCCATGGCTGGCCATCCACACCCACGTTTCGCTCTTCCGGGGCGTTCCCCAGAAGAGCTTTGGCGGTTAGTTAGGCCTAATTCGCATAGTCCGGTTCTTCCCGGTCCAGCTTGCTGAGTTGGCCGGGCCAATCGCGACTGACAGTGTCTTTGCCGTGGCGGCTTTCCAGCTTGTCGGACGTACCCTGCGCTACATACTCCGGCGGCAGTTTGATTGGCCGACCAGTGGCTTTGGAAATCGCCATGGCCTGAAGCTGGGACGCGCAGGATTTCTCTAGCGCAAACAGGCCGCGCCACGCTTCCGGAACGCTCCGCCCACAGCAAAGAACGCCGTGATTGCGCAGGATCATGGTTTGGTTTTCGCCAAGGTCACGCACCAACCGCTCGCGCTCGTCCAAGTTCGTCGCGACCCCCTCCCAGTCATGATAGGAGATGCGATTGTGGAAGCGGAGCGAATGCTGCGTCATTGGCAGTAGGCCCTCTTTCAAGCAGGACACAGCCATACCGGCGACAGTGTGAGTATGCGCCACACAAACAACATCCTCCCGCGCCATATGGATGGCGGAGTGGATGGTGAATCCAGCTGGATTCACCGGGAAACCGTTGTCGAGGACGATTTCGCCATCCGTATCAATCTTCACGAGATTGGACGCCGTCACTTCCTGGAACATCAGCCCATAGGGGTTGATTAGGAAGTGATGTTCCGGCCCTGGAACGCGGGCGGAGAAATGGGTGCCGCCAAGGTCTGTCATGCCGTGGCGGGCGGCGAGACGGTATAGGCCAGCGAGTTCAACGCGCACATCCCATTCTTCTGGGGATACGGCGGCGCGCACATCAATGGTCGGGACGGGGTGGGAGAGGTCCAAAGGCATATCGAAATTCTCTCTTATCAGATCAATGCATAAAGCTGTCGTCTTCGCGCGCAATCACGCGAAGCGAGGATTCCCAAGCGTCGAGAAGGTTCCCGAAGCCTGGTTTTTGCAGCATCCGCTGGAACAGTGCGCGGGTCGTCTCGCAAAGCTCCTCGGATGGCGTGACAAGCTCAGCGCCGGTTGACTCAACGGCAACCTGCGTCTGGCAGCATTTTTCCAGATTATACAGGAGCGCCCATGCGGAACGCACGCTTGGGCCGCATGTCAGCAGGCCATGGTTTTCCAGCAGTAACGCATCATGACCAGCGAGGTCGCGCTGCAGGCGGGCGCCTTCGTCAGCATCATCTGCGATGCCTTCATAGGGATGATGACCGATATTTTTGTAGAAGCGCATGTGCTTCTGCGTGAGCGGCGTTAGCCCACCCTCAACGCTGGAGACTGCCATGCCGGCGACAGTGTGAGTGTGCGCTGAGCACATCACATCATCCCGACCAGACAGCACGGCGTGGTGGATTGTGAACCCTGCAGCATTCACGGGCCAAGGACCATCAGACAGCACGTCGCCATCCATATTTACCTTGATCAGCGAGGAAGCCGTGATCTCATCAAATAGGACGCCATACGGGTTGATCAGAAACTGATCCGGGTGCCCGGGCACGCGCGCCGATATATGGGTGCCGACAAGATCATCCATGTCGTGCTTGGCGACCAGGCGATAAAAGCCCGCAAGCTCTACCCGTGTATCCCATTCTTCATCAGAAACCGTGCCTTTCAGTGAAGGCAGCGAAGTTGCATCAAGGGCCATAGGGACCACTCCTTAGGGGTTTATCTACGTTGGTTAATGCAATCTTTACTATCACCAACGAGATATCTGTTAGACAGTATACCCAAGATCAGCCAAGGGGCAATTTACCGCCACTTGGCCACTGCCCGGAATTTTTGCCCCGAATTTCTATATCAGGCCACGGCGCCTGGACGAAACTTCACAGGAGGCGACGAATGGACGGGACGATGGCGCGTACAAAGTTTGCATTCTTTGAAGAATTTCAGGACATGGCTGATAGCTTAGACCTTGGGTTTATAGCGCTATCGGCATCCGGCGAGGTTCAGGCTTTCAATGCTGCCTATGCAGTGCTGGCTGGGATCGACGAAGCTACAGCACCAAAAGATATCAAGGCCCGAGCAGCCTTCGATTCTTCCGATAACCACCCGATAGAAGCAAGTCTTCGTCAACAAGGAGGCAGACAGATCGCCGTGCGTGCGGACTTCGTCAGCACCGGTGCAAACGGAGAGAAGGCTCTTTTCGTTCGTGAGTTCCTCGGCGACCAGACCCTCCAGGCAGCAAAGCGGAAGCACGAAGAAACAATCCGTCGGTTTGATATCCTGACGGACCGATCCGGTATGGGTATGTGGTTGGCTGGACCGGACAATTTGATCCTTGAAGCAAATCCAGCCATGGCACGGCTGTTAGAGCTGGCTGGCAGCGATGCGCTTATTGGCCAGGACCCTTTCACTTGTTCGCCGCCTGATGAACAACAGCGACTGCGTGAGAGCCTTGCAAACCTCTCCCCGGATGGGGCTGCCAGCATCCGACACAATCTCATCCAGGCAAGCGGTACCGTTATCCGGGTACAATCGGACATGACCCGTGATCCCGTAACGGGCGGCTGCATCACGTTTGTGCGCGATGTAACGGAGGAAGAACAGCTTGTCCGCGACCTGGCAGGCCGCAATCAAGATCTTGAACATTTCAGCATCGCCGCATCTCATGACCTTCGAGAGCCAATGCGCAAAATCACGACCTATGCCGGAATGCTCGAAGAGGATCTGGCTGACGTTATGTCTGATACGGCGCGTAGAGACTCGCGGTCATTTCTGATGCTGCCAAACGTATGTCGGCTTTATTTGATATGCTATCAGTATACGTCAATCTAAAAGAGAATATTGGCGCGCCAAGAATGATTGAATTGGCGCCGCTTATTGAAGACGTCATGTAAGAATTGGATGCTCCAGATGGCGTTAACCTTTCCATTGATGCTCCAGAACCTCTGTTTATAGATGAATCAGCTTTGCGGCGGTTATGCCATGCAGTGTTGTCGAACTGTATTGCCTATCGCAGGCAGGATGCGCTGCTTGTCATCCAAGCAAAAGCACAATGGAAGTCTGCGGATACTGTGCTGTTAACTTTCACAGATAATGGCGAAGGCGTCCCCCAGGATCAGCGAATGGCGGTGCTGGCACCCCTTAAGCGTCTACGGAGTCAGGGAATTTCACCTGGTTCTGGAATGGGCCTTGCTATTTGCACCCGAATAGCTGAATATTATGGCGGCTCTCTTTTATTACAAGCTTCGTCTTCAGGCGGTGCGGTTGTAATAATCGAACTTCGATTAACTAGGCCAGACATTGACGCCTCGCTTACCGTTTAATTGCTCGATTGGGGAACAGGACGATGCCCAACGATAGAGACGTGATTCTGCTCGCGGAAGATGATCCCGATGATGTGCGGATCATTCGACGTGCCTTTAAATCTGCCGGCATCATTAAGAATATTGCTGTGGTCGGCGATGGTGCAGAATTGTTGGATTATTTGCACCATGACGGTGCCTACAGAGAAGCAGGTTCTGCCCCGACGCCATCGGTGATCGTTCTCGACATCAATATGCCTGGCATGAATGGGCTGACCGCACTGCAAGAGGTCAAGTTAGACCCAAGGGCGGCCTCCATACCTGTCATTGTGCTGACGACATCTAATGCCGATCTGGACATAAAGGCGGCCTACGCGCTCGGCGCTGCATCATATGTTACGAAGCCCGAAGACTTCAGCGGCTATGTTGAAGCCTCGCGGCGCATTCGTGACTTCTGGTTTGAACTGGCGGAACTCCCAACTGTTGCTTGATGATTCTAAGCGCCGGGACCAGTTGGCTGATCCTACCAGCACGACGACATCGGCCAATACGCAAAACTCACCTTTTGACAGACTACTGATCGCCGTCATCGAAGATGATCGTGACGACTACATCATTATTGAGCGAATGCTGCGCCGGACCCGCCTTCATGAAGTCGCGTCGATTCATTTCGATACTGTGTTCAAGGCGCAATCTTGGCTGAGCCGCAATACGCCGGACCTGATCGTAACTGATTATATGATGGACGGTGTCGGTGAAGGCGTCGGGTTGATTTCGACCTTGGCAGAGACCGGCGTCCAGGCACCCGTCATCATGATCACTGGTGCCAAGGACGATACCGTCGATCTAGAGGCGCTGAACGCTGGTGCCTATGACTATCTGGATAAAAGCAGCCTAAACGCAGCCATCCTGGAACGGTCGATCCGTTATTCTATCCAGCGATACGGGGTCGAGCGGCAGCTTCGACAAAGCCAAAGGCAACTGGCGGCGTCTGCGAAGATCGCACAGGAAGCCGCCGCCGCACGCACACTTATGATGTCCAAAATGACCCATGAGCTGCGGACCCCCTTGAACGCCATCATCGGCTTTTCTGATGTCATCCGGTCCGATCAACTCATGCCAGATGCACCAGCAAAAGCCCGTGAATACGCCACTGATATCGGCGAATGCGGCCTGCACCTGATGAACTTGTTGAATTCCGTATTGGATGTTGAGCGTGTGGCCGCAGGCAGGCACAGCCCGGACGAAACGGTTTTCCCGATTGATGCGGAGATTGAACGCGCCCGCCGCATGGTCGATCACACGCTAACCCGCCGAAATATTTCCTTTGCGGTCGATGACAGCATGCTTGGCATGAAGCTCAGGGCCGATGCGCGCATGGTGCGCCAGATCATCCTGAACCTGTTGACCAATGCTGGGCGCTATTGCCGGGACAATGGTCGCGTTTCAATTTCGCAGCGCGCGCTTGATGTCGGCGTCGCCATCGTCGTCGCCGATGATGGTCCGGGGATGACAGCACAGGAAATTGATATTGCGCTCACGACCTATGGCCGCGCCCAGAATGAGGGTGCGGACGCCGAAGCAGAAAATGGCGCTGGGCTTGGCCTGCCAATTTCCCGCTAATTGATGGAATTGCACGGCGGGCAGTTGACGATTGAGTCTAAAAAAGGTGCGGGATGCGCCATTGTCCTGACATTCCCCGCTGAACGGATCGCTGCCTAACCCACTACTTGACGCGGACGGCCCGCCAGCTCCAACGATGGAATTGGCCGTGCGAACCTTTGCGATTGCTCTCGCCCTGCCCGCTCATAGCATTCGGCCCGCTTAATCGGCCACGCCGCGCCGAACGACCACCGAGTGCGGTTTCATACAGCAGCCAAAGCTCACCGCCCTCTAGTGACCAGCGCATGGCCTCCGCGAAAGCAGGACCGGCAATGCGCCCCTCTGTCTCAAACAGCACTTCCATCTCAGCGCCATTATCATCCGTAAAGCGCCAGGACTGACCTTCCAGCCCGCTCAATCCAAGCGGTGGCGGCCCACCCAAATCCCTAAAGCCGGGCGCTGAGGCCAGCAGGCCATTACTGGCTTGTGGTGGTGCGGCTTGCATCTTCTGTGGTGGCGGCGGTGCAAACGCCCTCGGTGGATTAGCTTGCTGCAGGGGCGGAGGCGGAGGCGCCATCTGTATTGGCGGTGCCACTCTTTGCTGCGGGATCGGCGCAGGCAGCGGTGCCTGGACTGTCATCGGCGGCGGCGCTGCATCCATAGTAATCGGCGCGAGCGGTGGAGGCGGCGGCGCACTAACGGGCAGCGGCAGCGGGCTTGGCATCAACACCCGGGCGTCACGCATAGCAACCGGAGGCGGTGGCGGCGGCGCAAACCCGGTTTGGTCTGAACTGCGCGGCGGTGCGGAAACTGGCGGCTGTTGAACCGGCAGCGGCGGTGGCGCTGCCCGAACAGGTGCAGCCTGGCTGGGTACCGGTGTTGGCAGAGCAATCACTTTAAACCGGTCGGACGCATCAGGCGTTGGCCAGGGTGTATCCTGTTGCAAGGGCGACTGCAGGGATGGTGACAAGGGCGCGGGATATGCTGATGGCGCTGCCCTTGGCGGTGGCGCACTTGAAACCCCGACATAGCGAGATCGGCGTGGCTCAACGCGGACCGGGGCCGTGACAGACCGAAGCTCCGCCATCAGATTGGCAGTGATCGTACCCGTCGTGGGCAAGCCGGAATCCTGCTGGAACGCGCGAATGGCCGCCCGTGTCCGCTGCCCGGCGACGCCGTCTGCGCCTCCCGGACTGTCGCCCGGCTGGCGGATTGCGCCTGATGCATATGTCCGGCGGTAAGTGCAGGCTGGGAAAACGGCACGGCATTCGCCTCACTACCGCCCAATTGCGGCATGAGTACCAGCGCTGCAGACGCCATGAGTAAACATGCAGATAGTTTCGTCATTGCAGCGTCGCCCTTTGGCTGACGATGTTGTTCCATCGTGCGAGGTCCTCTGGCGCTGTTGCGACCAATGTGGCGATACGATCTGTCATGCCGCTGGCAAGTGCGAGGTCCGCCAATTGCTGCTGCATAGCTTTTCGGTCCCAATGCCTGTCAGCAGATTTGAACCACATCCGCTGAGCCTCCGCCAGGATTTCCTCACGGAGCCCGTCCGGCGCATCAGGCCAAATGCGAAAACCAATAGCAACCCAGGCCGGCCAAGCACCGGATGCATTACGGCCAAGAACAATCGAATGCCGGAGCATCCGCCCAGCGCGGGCGTTCGTTTCAGGCCCAGGACCGCCTAGTGCCAATTCAATGCTCGCAAGCCTAGCCCAGAGATACGGATTGGCAGGCGATATCTTGGCTTGGGCTAACAGGTCCCGGCGCGCACTTTCCAAACTGTCTCTTATACACATCTCCGAGCCC
>CAJXVF010000091.1 GCA_913060845.1 uncultured Alphaproteobacteria bacterium
ATGCCCGCTCATTGAAATGCGCTCGTGTCGGCGCGGCGGGGATACTGAAGCCAACCTTCAAACCAAGGGCCGCCACGCAAAAGCGTGACGGCCCTCTAGGCGTATTAGAACCGAAGATTATTTCTTCTTCGGCTTAACATAACGCTCGTAGACGGTGAACCATTTAGCCATGGCTGCACAGTCTGTTTTCTCAAGCTTGCTGGAGCCAATTGGATTGGCCGCAACTGCCGCAGCAGCTTCCATTGCAAACTTGTCGACCCACATGTCGGCTGCATCAGGCGTCTTGGATTTGATCCATTTCGCCGTTGCATCGCCAGCAGCTGTCTTAATCGCGCTGGCTTCAGCAGCGTTCATGATGTAGATGCCGGGCTTGGACGGATCTTTGGTCTCGAATTTGTCGACGAGACGCTTATCGTTGCAGAAGTTGATCTGCTTTTGGAACGGCAGCACTTCGTTCATGATGATGCCGTTGAGGATCGCCTGCTGTTCCGTGTCTAGCTTGTTCCACCAGCTGTTGCTAGCGCCAATCCAGTAGTAATCGCCAACGATGCCATTGATGCCGGCAATCGTGAAGAACGGTGCCTGATCTTTGGTGGAGTTGAACCCGCCAAGGCTGGTCAACAGGCCATCGATAACGCCGGTCTGCAGAGCAGGCGGAACGTCGCCGAAGGCCATCGTGGTTGGGTTCGCACCGAGAGCGCCAAGCAGCGCATTTTCAGCAGGGCCCATGGAACGCATCTTCTTGCCTTTAAAATCCGCTGGGGAAATCAAACGGCTGCCGGAACCAGCACCCATATACATGGACAGGTGGCCAGAGCCGAAGATGTGCACGTCATGCACCTTGTTCATACGGTCTTGCAGGAACTTGATCGTCTCGAAGCTGTCGAGGCTGTCGATAGCGCCCGGTGTGGTCAGCAGCTGTGCGCCAACAACAACGTTCATATACGGATCGACCGCAGCGGTCTTGCCAAACTGCCCCCAGGTCATTTCCAGGTTGCCGTCCGTCATAGCTTCAACGGCTTCTGGAATGCGATAAAGCGATCCAGCGAAGAACAGGCGGACTTCAGAGCCCGGCATTTTCTTCTCAACCAGTTCCTTAAACAGGGACATGGAAATGCCAGCCGGATGCGGCGGGCCTGTAAGATCAGCAGCGATACGGATCATAACTGGCTTAACATCGGCCATAGCCGACGCAGCACCAACGACCGTAAGCGCGGCGGCGGCAACTGCAGATAGCAGTGCTTTTTTGCCTTGCGCAAGGTTCATCGTGTTTTCTCCCTGTGAGACACGTTTGTTAAAGACACGTTCTTGGTCTTGGTCGAGCGGCCATGGCAAGCGCCATGAGCGCACTGCCTAATTTTATAGCATCCTGAAGGCCGCCACGCGAGTCCTTATAATTGCCCATTAACCTGAATATCGGTCAGGACATGATATTTATGGGCTTACCGTCCAGCCAAGCCCGGATGCATTCGACCGTCTCACCATAAAAGATCCGGTAGGTATCCTCAGTGACGTAGCCCAGATGCGGCGTCAGCACGGCATTGTCGAGCGTGCGGATCGGGTGATCTGCCGGCAAGGGTTCAACACCGAATACGTCAATACCTGCGCCGCCAATCTGCTTATTTTGCAGCGCGGCCAGTAGTGCGTCCTCATCAATGATGGGGCCACGCGAGGTGTTGACGATGTAGGCATCCGGCTTCATCAGCCCCAATTCACGCGCCCCAACAAGGCCGCGAGACCGGTCTGAAAGCACCAAATGCAGAGAGATAAAGTCAGATTGCTGAAACAGCTCGTCCTTCGTGACAAGCTCAACGCCACATTCCGCAGCGCGCTCCGCCGTCAAATTCTGGCTCCAGGCGATGATGCGCATGCCGAAGACTTTGGCATATTCGGCCACCTCAGCGCCCAAGCGCCCGAGGCCAAGCAGCCCGAGCGTGGCACCTTTCATGGCTTTGCCGACGCCAATCTGCCAGCGACCTTGTCGCATGGCAGCACCCGATTGTGGAATCTGGCGGCCAAGCGACAGCATTAGCGCGAACGCCAGTTCAGGCGTCGGCGTGGCGGACCCCTTGGTCCCACAAACCATGATATCGCGCGCCTGTGCCGCCGGAATATCAATGGCGGCGTTGCGCATGCCCGTCGTCGCCAGCAGCTTCAAGTTAGGCAAGCCGTTGATAACGTCCGCATTAATCTGTGTCCGCTCCCGCATCGGGCAGATAATATCGAAGGGCTGCAGCCGCTCAATCACCCGCGCTGTATCACCAAGTGGATCGCGGAAATATGTGACGTCGAGCCCGCTCCAATCCGCCATATCCTTCGCAATGCCTTGATAATCATCCAACACAGCAATCTTTGTCATGGAACCTTGCCCCAGTTTTGACCGTTTTGATGTTCTACAATGGCGGCAAGCCTTGCCCCTGTCCATCCAAGGCGCGATAACAGACCTGCTTGGGGCGAGCATTCATGGGCGGAGACTTTAGGGTATGATCGATATGGCAGTGCGTACATCTCGTGCGTTCCGGAAACCACGGCTTTTGCAGCTGACGGCTGCATTCACCGCATTGACCCTGCTTGCCGCGTGCCAGGCTGACAATAAACCGGTGACACAGCGTCCTGTCTCGCCTCCGCCCAGGGTCAATCAAGCAGACCTGAACCCACCGCAAACGCCTGTGAAACCGCTAGAACCCGTTGCCCCACTGCGGACCGGCCCAATTCGGGTCGCTTTGCTTGCACCACTTTCTGGTGCTTTCGGCGATGCTGGTAGTGAGCTCTCTAATGGCGCCGCCATGGCGCTGTTCGACACACCCGGCGTTCAGGCCGAGCTGATGGCGTTCGATACGGCAGGCGATGCAGACCAAACCAAAGCCGCCGTCCTACTGGCCGCCTCCAAACAAGCCGATGTCATTGTCGGCCCGCTATTTGGCAGGAACGCTGCCGGGATCGCAGACGCACTGGCCGCTGAAGGACTGGTGGCGCTGGCGTTCTCAAACGATGGCAGTGTCGCTGGGCAGCAAGTCCTTATCATGGGGCGGACCGCAACTACGGAAACCGCACGCATAATCCGCCACGCCGCAAGTGAGGGCGCACGCAATATCACCGTATTTGGCAAAGCCGGGGCCGTTGGAGATGCCGTCGCGAGGCAGGCGATTGCTGAGCAATCAGCACAAAATGGCCTGCGCATTCAGCGTGCACTCTACGCACCGGATACCAACTACACCCAGATCACAAAGAATGTGGCGGCGCTGTTGCGCGCCCGGTCCCGGGACAATAGCCGGAGCGCTGCTGCGGTTCGTTTGCAGGCTGATTTAACAGCCGCGGACAATCCTGCAGCCCGCCTGCTTGCACTTTCTGCTGATCAGCCCGGTGCAGAGGGCGAACGGTTTCGGGAGCTGGCCGGGTTTTACACTCAAATGACCGGTGCTGGATCGCCCCGAAAATCCGCAATCGCAGCCGTTATCGGGCGCTATCGCAGTGCCGGTGGGCTGGGCGGCGGGCGGGTCGATGCTGTGTTGCTGACGTTGTCCGGCGCTGAACTTTCAACCGTGGCACCCATGTTCCAGCTCTATGACGCCCGCGCTGCCGGTGTACGCCTGCTCGGGCTTTCCGGCTGGGATGACATGGACCCAACACGCGCCCGCGAATTGCACGGGGGCCGCTATCCTTCCACGCCGTTCAATGATGCCTTTGACGACCGCTATCAGCGGGCGTTCGGCGAATTGCCGACAGAACTTGCCGGTGTCGCATATGATGCCGTTAAGTTGGCGCTGAGCGCTGCAGACGGCGGTGCTGCCCGCCCCCTGCCAGCCGAAGCAATCGCCGCTGCTGGAAAGGTCGATGGCGCACTTGGGCCAGTCGCGATGTCTGCTGCTGGCGTTGCTCTTCGTCCGCTAGAGGTGCTGGAAATGCGTCCGGATGGCGTCTTCCCAGTCTCACCTGCAACCATTGTCGATCCGGCCGTACCGGATGTGCTGCAGCCAGTGGGCGCTGGGTCCTAGCGGACGCGACGCCAAATGATCCGAACAAAGCGCATCGTGTAAAGCGCACCGCCTGCCGCGATAATCAAACCAATCACCGCTGGGACCCAAGCGCCTTTCGAGGCGGAGGCCTGGGCAAAATCAGCACCGAGCACCAGTGCCGGCAGGCTGACTGTCAGATGTAAGATAACTTTCCAAAGCAGCAACATTTCCGGCGGCCGCGCCCAGGCGGGCCCGAGGTCTGCATCTGGTCGGAGACCACGCAATAGCCGGTAAAGCCGTCGATAAGCCCAAACAAAAAGAACCATGACGAGCGCTAGCAAGCTGTATGCGGCCCAAAGCTGGTGATGCGCCTTCTCAATGGCAGGCAGGCCAAAGACCGCACATAGCATGACAGTGGCGCCAATCGCTGCCGCCCATCCGAGCCATCGGTCGATAACAGCGCGTCCCCGGTCGTCGACCCGGAAGGCCGGACCAAACAGGCTTAGCGGGTAATATATCCAATCAACCCCGTCCCAATCATAGGCGAAGGTGGTCGATTGTTTGCTCTTGGGAAGGAACACGTGTCTGGACCGCCGCCGTTAGGGATGTGATCGGCAGGCATGACGCTGCTGGCCCAATCCGTCAACCGCGAATGTGACCTCATCTTGCCCGCGCGCGATTTCCGCCCCCCGAAAGACGATGTCGCCAGGCTCAGCTGCGTGAGGCATATCCGTCGTCACCGCATTGACCGTTGATAAGATTGGACCGAGTGCCAGCCATCCGGCTGCGGGGTCCGTCAACACAATTGCCCGGGCACCCGACCACTCTCGGGCACCGACGATATGGCCGATACCGGCTAAAAGAGGGCCTGCAGCGACTGGGATACCAGCGTCTGGACCGATGACCTCAAGTCCATTTACTGCGGCATCGCCAATGAAAATCTGGCCGAGCTCTGTAATCGGTGCCGCAAAGGCTGGCGCGGCATCAACTGGCGGCAGGGTGTTTGGTTCAATGGAGTAAAGAATATCAAGATCAACTGGGCCAAAATTCTCAGGCAGGATGTCGATCAGCACATAGGAAAGATCACGCAGCGCGCCAGATCTGTCCAACATACCTGGAAGTATGCGGCTAGGGGTGTTGTAACGAACGAGGCGCATCAGGAGGGTATCTGGAGCCGCAGACTTCCCCACGCGCCGCCCTGTAACAGGCGACGGGGGCAGCCTGCAATTACGCAAACGTCCCCCATTGCCAAATTACCGCCCAACAACACTCTGCGCCTGCTCACCAAGGCCTTCGATGCCAAGACGCATCGTATCGCCAACATTCAGCCATTGCTGCGGGTCCATCCCAGCACCAACGCCCGGGGGCGTGCCGGTCATGATGATGTCGCCTGGAAGCAGCGTCATATATTCGGAGACGAAGCTGACGATCTGCTTGATGTTGAAAATCAGCTTATCGGTCGAACCGTTCTGGACTTTCTTGCCGTTCACTTCGAGCCAGATGCTGAGCTTTTCTGGGTTAGGCACTTCGTCTTTGGTCACGAGCCAAGGGCCAACCGGCGCCCAGCCGTCACCGCTTTTACCTTTGGTCCACTGACCAGCGGGGCGTTCCTGCTGGAACTCCCGTTCCGAGACATCATTACCAACGGCGTAGCCCGCAACGTGGTCGAGTGCGACGTCCTCTGAAACAAATGAGGCCATGGAGCCCATGATCACGCAAAGCTCAACTTCCCAATCCAGCTTGGTGGCGTGGGGCGGCTTAATGACGGGGCCAGACGGGCCTGCCAGCGCAGTCGAGGACTTCAGGAAGATAATCGGCTCAGACGGCGGGTCCATGCCAACTTCCGCCGCATGATCTGAATAGTTCAGGCCAATGCAGACGATCTTGGATGGGCGCCCAACCGGTGAGGCGAATTCTACATCGCCAGAGACCTTCGGCAGCGAGGATGGATCAATCGCGCCAATCAGCGCCAAGCCTTCCGGCGATACGGCATAATCATCGATATCAACAACAATGGATGCGAGGTCACGGATCGCGCCATCAGCATCAAGCATGCCGGGGCGGACTTCGTCGCCAGCGATATAGCGGAGGAGTTTCATGTGGATGTTCCTTAAAGGATGATTTGCGCCTGCAAAAACAGGTTTTGCCGGGCAGGGTTACCCGCCCGGCGCACCAAATGACTATTCAGCCGCTGCTTTTTCTGCGGTCGCTCGATTAGCGACACCTGAGGCCACAAGCTCATTCGCTTCAGCCTGCGATACACCCCAGCGCTGCAATATCTCGTCCGTATGCTGGCCAATGCTCGGCGCTTCATCCAACACGTGATCACCTTCAACCCGGCGAATACCCGGGATGTTGCAAACAGGCAGTGAGCTCGGCATGGATTGATGATCCATCCACGTGATTGTTTCGACCGCTTTCACATGTTCATCGGCCATGAAATGGTCATAGGTGGAAACTGCAGCGTTCATCACGCCAGCTTCTGTTAGCGCTTCCGCCCATTCCTCGGTGGTTTTCCGCAGGAATTCTGCTCGCACCATCGGCATCAGGACGTTTTCCTGATCAATGCGCTTTTCACGGCTGTCAAAGCGTGTGTCTGTCGCCCATTCCGGCTTATCCAGCACTTTGCACAGGCCAATATAGTGGTGCTCGCGCATGGCAGTCACGTTGATGTGGCCGTTGGATGTCTTCATGGTCCCGACAGGCACATAAAGCGTCTGCGGCTGGCCGCCTTCCAGATGATGCTCCATGACTTTGGCAGCCTGGAATGCAGCAGCGCATTGCATCAACGAGCAGTCGATATAGGTGCCTTCACCGAAACGTACTTTCCGCATCAGCGCGGTTGAGATTGCCTGAAACGCATACAGACCGGTCATCACGTCAACGGCAATCATACCAATCCGCTGCGGTGTGCCAGCTTCGTCACGATTGATCGACATCCAGCCGGAAAACGCCTGAATGACCGAATCCGTCACGGGCAGCTTGTTGTATGGCCCTTCTTGGCCAAAGCCGGTGACCGATAGATAAATTACGTTCGGGTTGGTTTTCTTCACGTCCTCATAGGAGAGGCCGAACCGGCCCATGACGCCCGGGCGGAAGCTTTCGACGATCACATCGGCTTCTGCGGCGGCTTTCTGCACCAGTTCCTGGGCCTTCTTCTCCTTCATGTTGAGAGAGACGGAGCGCTTGCCCCGGTTGAAGATCACAGCATGGGCGCATGTATCATCATACATTTTGCCAAGCGTGCGGCCCCAATCGCCATCAAGCGGCTCGACTTTCGTGACCTCTGCGCCGGATTGGGCCAGCAACATTGTTGAATGCGGACCCGCGACGCCTTGCGTCATATCCAGGACTTTGAAACCTTCAAACGGCAAACGCTCAGCGCTCATAGGGGCGTGCTCCTCCAGAAAAGCTCTTATTTTTAAGATTGATCCGATTTAAGCGGGCGAAGGCCCGGGCGTCAATTGCAGACACGTCGGTGGATTGTGCTTGGCGATTGAACGGAACGGCCCTATTTTCCGCCTATGATCCGATATGACCTGACATGCGAAAGCGAACATGCCTTTGAAGGCTGGTTTCCAGGCAGCGATGCTTGTGACAAGCAAATGGCCAAAGGCCTGCTGGAATGCCCAATTTGCGCGTCCCGTGATGTCAGGAAAGCGCTGATGGCACCGGCTGTATCTGCCAAGAAGGGCGACCGGGATGACGAATTCCGGAAACAGGCGATGGCGTTCGCGGCGACCCAGGCGAAGCTTGCAGCCATGCGCGCCCATGTCGAAGAAAATTTTGAAAACGTTGGCGATAAATTTTCTGAAGAAGCCCGGCGCATCCATTATGGCGAAACGGAAAAGCGCGACATCTACGGCGAGGCGACTTTGCCGCAAGTGAAAGAACTCGTCGACGAAGGTGTTGAAGTAGCACCCCTACCC
>CAJXVF010000092.1 GCA_913060845.1 uncultured Alphaproteobacteria bacterium
ATCTACACCTCTCTATTCGTCGGCAGCGTCAGATGTGTATAAGAGACAGCTTACAGGGAGTGTTACACGATAGAACGTCGCAGCTTTATTAAGGGTGCCGCAATTGCTGGTGCCGCTACTGCAGCGAGTACGCTGGCCGCTCCGGCTATCGCAACTGGCAAGCGCGAACTCAAAATGGTCATGACTTGGCCAAAGAACTCGCCGGGTCTCGGCACCTCCGCCCAGCGGATCGCAGACCGGACACGATGCTGTCCGGTGGTCGCCTGACGGTGAAGCTATATGGCGCTGGCGAGTTGGTCCCAGCCTTCCAGTCCTTTGACGCTGTCGCTGCTGGTGATGCGGACCTTTACCACGCTGCTGAATATTATTGGCAAGGTAAGTCGAAGGGCTACAATTTCATGACCGCCGTGCCTTATGGCATGACCGGCCCTGAAACCCATGCTTGGATCCGCTATGGCGGTGGCCAGGAACTCTGGGATGAGCTAGCTGCTGGATTCGGCCTCAAAGGCTTCCCAGTTGCCAGCACGGGCGTGCAGATGGGCGGTTGGTTCTGCAAAGACATGAACACGGTCGATGATTTCAAAGGCCTGAAAATGCGCATGCCGGGCCTTGGCGGTGAAGTGCTGCGCGCACTTGGTGCCAACCCGATTAACTTGCCTGTTGGTGAGATTTATCCGGCACTACAGTCCGGCGCGATTGATGCGACGGAATGGGTTGGTCCTTGGCATGATCTGGCGTTCGGCTTCTACAAAGTCACCAAGAAATATTACTATCCGGGCTTCCATGAACCAGGCACGGTGGCTTCTGTCGGCATGAACAAGAAGCTGTTCGATGGCATGTCCAAAGAAGATCAGGAGATGATCCGGATCGTCTGCGAAGCCGAGGCCCACACCCAGGGCGCTGAATTCCAGGCCCGCAACCAGGGCTCACTGGATATTTTGGTGGCCAAGCATGCCGTTGAGCTGAAGCGCTATAGCGATGAGCTTCTGGCTGAAGTCCGTAAAGTTGCGGGCGGCGTGATTGATGAAGTCGGCAATACCGACGCTATCACCAAGAAGATCTACGAAAGCTACACCGCGTACCAGAAGACCACGATGGAGTGGGCGAAGGTTGCGGAACAAGGCTACATGAACGCCCGGTCTGGCTGAGCTAGTCTGGCGTTTGTGAGTAACGCGGCGCTGGCTCCTTTCTTGGGGTCAGCGCCGTAGTTTTTGGGGGCCTGCGGCTGGAGTGTGCGTGAATGCAAGGGTTGATAGGCGCGATTGATGGTTTGAATGAGCGGGTCGGCAGGTGGGTTTCCTGGCTGACTTTGGTCATGGTGCTGTTGCAGTTCGCGATTGTGTTGTTTCGCTATGTTTTTGGCATAGGTTGGATCGCGGCCCAGGGAGCGATTGTCTATATGCATGCAGCCGTTTTTTTGGGCTTGGCCGGATATACGCTTCGTCACGACGGCCATGTGCGCGTTGATATTTATTACGGCTCTGCCTCGCCAAGGGCTAAGGCGCGAGTTGACCTTTTTGGCTCACTTTGCCTGCTGCTGCCCATGTCTACCGCTATTTTTGTATTGGCGTTTCCCTATGTCATGTCCTCATGGCGGGTTCTTGAAGGCTCGCCTGAAGGGCAAAATGGTATTCCTGGCGTCTTCCTATTGAAGTCGATGATCCTGGCATTCGCGCTTTTAGTGGCATTGCAGGGTCTCTCGCTGGCAGTGAAGTCGTGGATGGTTCTGACAGGCAAGACACCACCGCCAAATGAAGCGGAAGCTGGAGGGCAGGGCGTATGAGCCTTTATGAAATCCTCGGCCTGCTGCTGTTCGGAACCGTCTGCCTGACACTGATGGCGGGTTTCCCCGTCGCATTCACCCTTGGCGGGGTATCGCTGTTATTTGCACTCGGCGGCTCTTTCATCGGCGCATTTGACCTTTCGTTCTTAGGGTTCGTCTCCAATCGCATTTTTGGTGTGATGACCAATGAAGTGCTGATCGCCGTGCCGCTCTTCGTCTTCATGGGCGTGATGCTGGAACGCTCAAAGGTCGCGGAAGAGCTACTAGAAGCCATGGGGGCCGCGTTTACCTCACTGCCCGGCGGCCTTGGTATTGCTGTATGTATCGTCGGCGCATTGCTGGCAGCCTCCACGGGCATTGTGGGAGCCACAGTCGTCACCATGGGCCTGCTCTCGCTGCCAACTATGCTGAACCGGGGTTATGACTCGAAACTGGCGACAGGCGCCATCTGCGCTTCAGGCACTCTCGGCCAAATCATCCCGCCCTCCATCGTGCTCGTGGTGTTGGGCGACCAGATATCGAATGCCTACCAAGATGCGCAGCGCCAGCTCGGCAACTTTGCGCCAGATCCCGTGTCAGTCGGTGACCTGTTCGCTGGCACACTCATTCCGGGCTTGATGCTGGTCGGTCTCTATATCGCCTACATCATGTTCCGCGCAATTATGAATCCCGCAGGCGCCCCGCTAGTCCCGCGTGAGGCCATCACTGGTTCTGGTGATAGTGGCCCTGTGATTGGCCGCATGTTGAAAGCGCTGGTAGCCCCAGTTGTGCTGATTGTTGCTGTGCTGGGGTCGATCTTGGCGGGCGTTGCGACGCCGACCGAAGCGGCTGCTGCCGGCGCTGTTGGTGCTGCTTTCTTAGGTGGGCTCAGGATATCGAAAAAATCTGGCTGCCCGATCTACGTGGCCGCGGCGTGCTTGATTCTGGTGCTGTTGCTGACAGGGTTTGTTGACCTGCGACTGGGCCGCGATCAAGTCAGCAGTGGTGAGCAGATTGGCATCATTCTGGCGGCCATAGCCTGTATCGGGATCATTTGGGGCCTAGGCACAGCGCTGCTTCGGATCAATTCGGACGGCACCCTTGGGGAAGTCTCTCAGCAGACAGCCAAGATCAGCGCGATGGTGTTCGGCATCGTCATCGGCGCGCAGCTATTCAGCCTCGTATTCCGGGGCTTGCATGGTGATGACGTGGTGCATGAATTCCTGAAAGACCTGCCCGGCGGCGCTGCCGGCACGATGTTCTTCGTGATGCTCATCATGTTCGTGATGGGCTTCTTCTTGGACTTCATCGAAATCACGTTCGTCGTTGTTCCGATCGCAGCGCCCATTCTGCTGCTGATGGACCTGAACCCCGTCTGGCTCGGCATCATGATCGCCGTGAACCTGCAGACGTCCTTCTTAACGCCGCCGTTCGGCTTTGCGCTGTTCTACTTGCGGGGTGTGGCACCGCCGAGTGTGCTGACGCGGGATATATATCGCGGCATCATCCCGTTCGTTGGGCTACAACTCATTATGCTCGGCATCCTGGCTGCTTTCCCAGAATTGACGCTTTGGCTACCGCGGATGATCTACGGCACGGTCGCGGGCGATTAAGGGGAGCGGCGGTCGCCTGACCGCCGCTCAACAAGCCCTAGCCATGGCTCTTTTCGAATGCAGCCTTTTGTTCGGCGGTCGCTTCCGTCTGGTGTTTTGCTTTCCATTCGGGATACGGCATGCCGTAGACAATTTCGCGGGCATCTTCGTAGCCTAGATCCAGGCCCTTTTCCTTCGCTGCCGCCGTGTACCATTTGGACAGGCAGTTACGGCAGAATCCGGCCAGGTTCATCAGGTCGATATTCTGCACATCAGTACGCTCGCGCATGTGATCCACAAGCGTGCGGAATGCGGCGGCTTCGAGTTCGAGGCGGGTTTGGTCGTCTAGGCTTGTCGGCATGTCTCGCTCCATTCAACGGCTTAGCGCCGGTGAAACAGGCGCTCGATATCGGCTAGGTCTAGCTCAATATAGGTCGGTCGGCCATGATTGCATCGCCCGGCGTTCGGCGTCACTTCCATTTCTCTGAGAAGTGCATCCATTTCCGCCTGATTGAGCGTGCGACCTGCACGGACGCTGCCATGGCAAGCCATTGTGGCCGCTACATGATCCAGGCGCTCCAACAACGGTTCCGCACCACCAGCAGATTGCACCTCATCCGCCAGATCACGCACAAGCGCTTGGGCATCGACCTCACCCAGTAGGGCAGGGGTTTCGCGAACTAGCAGTGCGCCGGGCCCAAAGGCTTCAAGCACAAGACCGAGTTCAGCCAGCGCTGCCGCTTCCTCAAGCAGAGCCGCCACAGCAACCTGATCCAGCTCAACAACTTCCGGAATCAACAGCATTTGCCGGTTAACCCCACCAGCGGCGCATGCGGCTTTCAGGCGTTCGTAGACCAACCGTTCATGGGCCGCATGTTGATCCACTAGCACGATGCCGCTTGATGTTTGGGCGACGATATAGGCGCTATGCAATTGGGCTCGAGCAGCACCAAGCGGGTAATCGCCTACCGGTTCATCGATAGACGGTTCATCCATGCGTGCCGTTGGCGGGAAGGCGGCATTCTGATCCAGCGGCTGCTGAAAGTGTGCCGCACTTTCTGCCAGTCCAGCGGAAGGATGCTGTGGTCGGTAGCCGCCGTATCCAGCTGACAGTCCCGGCGTAGGTGCCCGCCAAGCGCCAAGAGCAGCCTCGCTGGTAGTAGCGCCGGTTGCGAACCCAGCGGCGGCCAGCGCGTGTTTTAAGGCGGAGATGACCATGCCCCGCACCATGCCCGGTTCCCGAAACCGGACTTCCGTTTTGGCAGGGTGGACGTTGACGTCTACGGCTTCCGGGGGCACATCCAGGAATAGCGCGAGGCCAGGAAACCGTCCGCGGGGCAGGATGTCGGCATAGGCGGCGCGCGCGGCACCAAGCAGGACGGGATCGCGAACTGGCCTGCCGTTCACAAAGAAATACTGCGCTAGCCCATTCCCACGATCATATCCGGGCGCGCTGGCATGCCCCGTTAGGCGAATACCTTCGCGCTCCGCTTCTATCGACAAAGCATGGGCGCCGAATTCCCGCCCGATTACGGCGGTCGCGCGGTTTAGGCGAGCCGAGAACAGGTCGCCATTGTCGGCAGGTAGATTCACCATCTGGCGGCCGGAATCTTCCAGCCGGAACGCAATCTCAGCGCGGGCGAGGGCGAGGCGGCGCAGAATGTCTGCAGAGGCTTGGGATTCGCTGCGGGCACTTCTCAGGAACTTCAGGCGAGCAGGGGTAGCAAAAAACAGGTCGCGGGCTTCAGCCGTTGTGCCAGGGGCGCGGGATGCTGGTTCAGGGCCAGTGACAGCGCCGGCATCAACCCGAATGCGCCAGGCTGCGTCTGCATCGCGTTGGCGGCTGGTGAGCGTCAAACGTGCGACCGCGCCGATGGATGGCAGGGCCTCCCCCCGAAACCCCAGGGTTTCGATGTGCACAAGATCATCATCGGGCAGTTTCGACGTTGCGTGACGTTCGATGGCGAGGGTCAGTTCATCCGGCCCCATGCCAATGCCATTATCCGCGACACTAACGAGTGTGCGGCCGCCTTCGCCGAGCGTTACATCAATTCGAGTGGCACCTGCGTCCAGCGCGTTTTCAACAAGTTCTTTGACGACGGCGGCAGGCCGCTCAACCACCTCACCTGCTGCGATCCGGTTGACCAGACCAGAGGGCAGGCGGCGCAGCACGACACCGTCTTTGCTCATCGCCTTCGAGCGGCTGAAAGATAGGCCCTTGCCAATTCCTTGCCTTCCTCAACTGCCGGCTGGTCGAATGGATCGACCTTTAGAAGTCGTGCCGCCAGGATGGTTTCGAGCATGTAGTGCGCCATCAGCGCGCCCATGCTGCGTTCATCTGGTTGCGCAATCCGCAGAATGCGCGTCGGACGACCGTTCTTAATCAGCATTTCTGCCGTAGCCCGTTGCTCTGCCTCTAGCAGATCGCCAAGGCGTTTGCCTGACAAATAGTCTAGCTCCGCGTCCTTTGATTCAGCAACATCCGGTCCAGCGCCCGTGGCGTCTGCCAGGATCAATGTGAACAGCTTATCGCTCGGTCCTGCCAGATATAGCTGCAATTGGCTGTGCTGATCGACGGCACCCAAAGCATTCACGGGCAAGGAACCGTTGCCGTCTTTGCCAAGGCTTTCTGCCCAAAGCTGGCGGAACCAGAAAGCAAAAGGCTGGAGCGCATCTTGATAGGGCATCAATACAGATGCGCCGACGCCGCGCGTATTCCCAAGCCCGATATTGAGCGCGGCACCCAGTACCGCCGGGCTGCTCATCGCATTCACATTGAGAGACGCATCAAGGGCTGCCTTTGCACTGCCCCGGATGGCGCGAATATCAAGCCCAGCAATGGCGGCAGGTAGCAGCCCGACATTAGACAGTGCGGAATAACGTCCGCCAACGCGCGGATCGTGTGCGAGGACAGGCATGCCATGGGCCTCAGCAATCCGGCTGAGGGGGCTGGGCTTTGGTTCAGTCAGTGCTGTGAAGGTTTTGGCCGCCGCGTTGGCGCCAAGCTTGCTCTCGATCCATTCCAGACAGGTCAAAGTTTGCAGCAGCGTTTCTGCTGTGCCGCCGGATTTGGAGACTGCAACGAAGCGCGTACGGGCTGGATCAGCTGTCCGAAAGAATGCGTCAAATGTGGTTGGGTCAACGTTATCGAAGAACACGAGGCGCGGCTTGCCAGGGCGTGGGCCAAAGCCGCACTCAGCTAACGCTGTGAGGGTTTGCCCGCCCAAGCTAGATCCACCGGTGCCAAGCACCGCAACAGTGTCAGCGCCATCGCTAATCCGAACTGCCGCTGCTTCGATTTCCGCAAAATCTTCCGTCTTGTCTGGCAAGCTGAGGACGGCGGATGCGCCGGAATGTCGATCTGCCGCCAGCTCGATCAGGTCATCAGCCAGTTCTGTCGCCAATGCAGCTAGGGTCTCTGGTGCCAACATATTGGCATCAGCAGACACCGCTCCGGCTAAGTCTTGGCTGTAAAATGGAGTGCGGACATGTTGATCAGAATCTGGGCTGAGACCAGTATCTAACGGATCTTGCGGGCAATAAGACGCATCCATGGCTGCTTCATTCCTTGTCATCTGCGACGATCGTCGGCTTCCAGCCCTCCAATTTCTCAGGGGCACCGGCGACCGCGACCATGAAGCGGTCAGTGTTAAAGAGGCGCTTAGATACGCGCTTTACGTCCTGCAAAGTGACAGCCTCAATCAGGCTGGCGCGTTGGTCGAGGTAGTCTTTTGGCAGATCAAAACGGCGCATTGCAAGCAGCGTATCTGCGATCGCAGTCGTTGAATCGAGCGCCAGAGGAAGCGACCCGGTGAGATAGGCCTTTGCGTCTGAGAGTTCATCGGCAGTTGGGCCGTCCTTGGCCATGCGTGCCCACTCTGCCTCAACCACAGCAACGGTTTCAGCGACGGTGGCATTGGCGGTCGCAGCAGTGCCGATGACAATTGGCACAGCAGCAAGTTCGTTTAAGTCCGCGCCAATACCGTAGACGAGGCCGCGCTTCTCGCGCACTTCTTCCATCAAACGAGCGCCAAACCCGCCACCCATAATCTGCATGAGAACAGTGGCGGCACGCCAATCTGGATCAATGCGTCGGATGCCAGGCCCGCCGAATACGATGGTTGATTGTGGTGCTGGCATTGAGGCGAGTAGGCGCAGCGGTTGTTCAGGCAAGCTAACGGCAGGCAAATCCGCCGGACCGGCCTCTGCGACTTCAGGCAGGCTGCCGAAGGCCAGCTCCATCACGCGGGCCAATTTTGCGTTTGTCAGGTCGCCGGCGGCGGCAACAATTAGACGATCCCGACCAAAGCGTTCTTGCGTGAACGCGGTTAAGTCTTCGCGCTGGATGACAGCAAGCGTGGATTTAAGGCCTCTAGTTGAGCGCGCATAGGGGTGATTGGCGAAGGCCGTTTCAAGCCAGGCGCGATACGCTTTTCGGCTTGGCTGCGCACGCGACCGCTCAAGTGAGGAGATATAAGACTGTCTCTTATACACATCTCCGAGCCCACGAGACCTCTCTACATCTCGT
>CAJXVF010000093.1 GCA_913060845.1 uncultured Alphaproteobacteria bacterium
AGATGTAGAGAGGTCTCGTGGGCTCGGAGATGTGTATAAGAGACAGCTGTAAGGCAGGCGTTTCGACATTGTGTTCGATGCCAAGCGCCACCGCCTTTCCAGCCAGCCACGGCAGTTCCAGGCGATTGCCGCGCAATAGGTCAATCGTCATGGAGGCGATGCTTTCGGCGTTTTGGCCGTCGATCATGGCCAGGCGGGTTTCGGCTAAATTATCGGCCAGCGGTACGCCATGCGCGCGGCCAACGGCGGCGACTTCACCGAGGAGGCGCATCAGTGTCGCCCGGGCGTCGGGGTCCGTGCGGATATAGCCCATGCGCTGGCGGCTGGCTGCTGTCAGGGATGATACCGAGACCAGGAATACGAACTTTTCCCATAGGTCTTTGATGATATTGGCGGAAACTCGTGCCTCTATCCCGGCTGATTCGCAAGATGCCAGCAGCGCTTGGACGCGACCGCTTTCAGTCCCGTCGAATTCACCAAAGGTCAGGTTCTGGTATTCGCCCATTTGCTGAATACGGCCCGGCGCTTCAATCGCGGCGTTGATGACCGCAACGCCGGGGATGACGGCGTCACGCCCGATCGCGCTCGCCAACCTATCCGGCGCATCAACGCCGTTCTGCAGGGTGACGACGCCAGTGTGGCTATCCAGCAGCGGCTTGATGGCGAGGCCCGTGGTCTCAACATCCCAGAGCTTTGGCGTGAACAGCACGAAATCGACCTTGCCGATCTCCGCCGGGTTATCTGTGGCTTGTACGTTGTCCAGGTGGAATTCACCGCGCGCACCGGTGACTGTCAGGCCGGATTTCCGCATGGCATCCAAATGTGCGCCGCGCGCTAGAAACCACACGTCTTCGCCTGAACGCGCCAGGGCTGACCCGAAAGGTCCGCCAACGCCGCCTGCTCCAATCACTGCTATTCGCATCCGCCATAGCTCCGCTGTATGTTTGATGCTTGAGCATAGGAGCAGAGCAATGACTGTGGAACACCTGGAGCGGGGCGCCAAATTAGCGCGGTTGGAAACGTCTGAACGCGTGGAGTTCAGCCCGATATCCCACTATCACCCACTGATGAGCGACGGCACCACTGCGGTGCGCACCGGCATTCAAACGGCGGAACCCGGATATGTCGCTGAAATGCACCAGCATCCTTATGAGGAACTGCTATTTATCCTTGAAGGCGAGGCGGATGTTTGGGTAGAAGGTCATGAGGACGCAAAGCGCCGCATGAAAGCGGGAGACATGGCGTCCATGCCACCAAACACGCCGCACACATTTGCTGTCGCTGGCGACAAGACAATGCGCCTGCTTGGGATTCATCATTCCAAAGAACGCATTGTTGAATATGTCGCTCAAGATACAAATGCCGAAGGCTATCCGATGCAAGGGGCTGATAAGTGACTGAGATTAAAACAATTGGCTTGCTTGGCGTTGGTGATATGGGTGCGGCTGTTGGCCGGACATTGGCCGAGGGCGGGTTCCGCTTGGTGTCGGACCTTGCTGGCCGCAGTGCGGAAAGTCGTGCACGGGCCGAGAAAGCTGGGATTGAGGACGTAGGCTCGCTGGACGGTGTGATCACCGCCGCAGACGCCCTCATGTCCATCATGCCGCCCGCGTTTGCTGAAAGTGCGGCTGTTGATGCCGCAGCCGCCATGACGCGCACAGGCAAGCAGCCGCTTTATATGGACCTGAACGCAATCTCGCCGATCACGATGGCGGCGATCGAAAAGGCTGTGACGGGTGCGGGGGCTAAAGTTCTGGACGGCGGCATCATTGGCCGATCGCCAGATTTAGCCACGCCGCGCGTATATCTCTCCGGCCCGGATGCTGAGGCAGTGGCGCCAGTACTTGGCCGCCCGAATATGAAAGTGATCGCACTTGGGCCAGATATCGGCCAGGCCTCAACGCTCAAAATGCTGTTCGCCTCCCTCACCAAAGGGTCCTGGGCGATGATGGCGGCGGTCGGCATGGCGGCGGAGCGGTATAAGCTGCTGCCAGCTTTGCTGAATGAGCTCGAGGGCAATAATCAGCACGCTTATACGGGCATGCAAAACTGGGTCGGGTTCCTCGCCGCAGACGCCCACCGCTTCGGTCCCGAAATGGACGAAATCGCCGCCACCCTCGCCAGCGCCGGCGTAACCCCAAAATTCCACGAAGGTGCCGCCTGGGTCTACGACGTCCTTAAAGACACGCCCTTAGCCACAGAAACACGGGCGACTTGGGATCGTTCTAGGCCCGTGCAGGAATCGCTCAAGGTGTACTTGGATACGCTTGATAAGCGGGGGTAACCCACCGCTTCGAGTAAGCGAACTTTAGCGGCAAGACAGGGTTTCCAACCGAAGGTCTCCTCGCTCCCCAACGGGGGGAGAGGAGACCTGGACGCAGACGCTATGGCTCACTCACCCAGGCGCTGTCGGTAGCTTTTTCGGCAGTGTGAATACCGCTATCAGAATCACCAGTGCTGCAGCAGCTAGGATGAGGAAGAGGCTGTCGAAGCCCCAATTGCTGTGGACGAAGGCGATCATGGGGAGGGACGCTGCCAGGACCGTGAAGCTGACGACGTAGCGCACGCCGTATATCCGGGCACGGGCGGGGCCGCTGGCCATTTTGCCGATCATGAAATCATTGATTGGGATTTGGCCGAATGCGCCTAACATAAAGCCGAGCGCTACCGCCAGCGCCACTCCATCCTGCAAACCGGGCATTGCGGCGAAGAAGATGATCTGGATGGCGGCGACGGTCATGAACACTTTCTTTGGCCCATGCTTATCCAGCATTTTGCCCACGACAAGCTGCGCCATAGACGCGACGGCGAAGACGATGAACGCCAATACGCCGATAATTGTCGCCGTATCTGCTTGGCCCGTTGCGGATGCCGGTTCCAGCATTTCCGCCAGCCGTCCTGCGAAGCCTTGTAGGCGTTCGTCCAGCATTTTTGGCAGGGCGAAGGTGGTGGATTGGAAGATGATGGAGGATACCGCCGTCGTCAAAAACACGATTGCCGAAACCCTAATCAGCAGCGCCTTGTAGTCTGCCGGAAGTGGTGCTGCGGCTTCCTTCTTCGCCACTTTATCTTTGGCACCGTCCGCGCGGATTTCATCTCGTTGCAGCATGAAATAGGCGATCCCGGTTAGGATGGAGAACACGCCAGGCAAGACGAACGCCATCCGCCATCCGCCATTATCGATCATGTACCCGGTGATCAGTGCAGCAGACGCAACGCCAAGATTACCCCACACACCATTCATGGCGATGCGCATGCCCGTGTTCTTCCATTTCATGGACACGATGGCGAGGCCGACCGGGTGATAAATGGCTGCAAATATCCCGATCACAAACAGGCCCACACCGACTTGGAAGGGCGAGCCCGCCATGCTTGTCAGGATTGCGGTTATGCCGATGCCGACGAAGAACACACACATCATCCCGTCCCGGCTCCACCGGTCCGCAAGCCATCCTGCAGGCAATGAAAACAGGCCGAACGCAAAGAAACCCGGCGTCGCATAGGCCAGCAACTCACCGTAGCTCACACCCCATTCCCGATGCAGCGCCAATGCGGCGACCGTCGCGAAGACCAACATGAATAGGTGGTCCAGGAAATGGCCGATATTCAGTAGCAAGAAATAGGTCTGGTCGCGGTTCATCCGCTTCGGCTCCGTTCATTCACCTCAGAAGCTTAGCAGCCGCGTTCTGATTGACTAGGGCTTGCTCGGGCCGCCGCCGCCATAAACCGGTCCCTTTGGCCCCAAACGCACGCCAGGCCGCAACCGCGTGTACGGTAAGTCCGCCGGGTCTGCGATGACGGGACCCGGTGCGCGGGCGACGAGGACGTCTGCGGCGATAGGTTCGAAATCAGCGCGGAAATGGACGGAGCTTTTCAGGACCAAAATGCGCTCATCGGCAGGCTCAACACACAAATGGCGGAACATCTCCTGGTCGGCGGCCTGCACTTTTTTGGAGGCTATGACGACACGGGTTGGCGTATCTGCGATGCGGATCAAGGCCATTTCGCCAAGCTGCATATTGGAGCCCATATAGAACCCGCCGGTGCAGGTGAACTGACCGTCGCCAAGCTTTTCGACTGTGGCGCGGATTGGAAAGGGCGTATCCTCGTGCCAGCTTCGCCCGCCAAGGGAAAGTTCAATTGTGCCGCCAATGCCAACCTTGTGAGCGGCTGCGGCAGCGTCTGCATCAATCATCAGGCCGAGCACGGCATCCGCCTTCGCAGCAACGAGCGCGCGGAGCATGCCGGTCGTATCCCCATCCCCGCCGCCGCCTGGATTATCCTGGGTGTCGGCAATGACGATGGGGTTGCCGGGGTTCGCGGCGGCCAATTGCATGGCGGTCGCGGTTGCGGCCTCGGGGTCCCGATAGTCGCCGTCGAATTGATCCTGGCGGCTCGTGATGGCGGCCATCAGCGCGTCTGCGGCATTGTCAGCCGCCGCTTGGTCCCGGCCATAGGCGATGACGCTTGGTCCGCATTCCGCAATGTCTGCGGGCGGGAACCCTTGCAGAAAACTCAGGCTGAGGCTGGGGTCTGCGGATTCCAGCGCCGCCAATTCCCCGTAAACCGCCTTAGCAGGATCAACCAGCGTGCATTGCCAGTTTATCGACACTAGAAAATCCGTGCGCCGCATGGCTTTGGCGGGCTTGCCTTCTGCCAGGATGCGCTTCAGCAGATGCGCGGTGCGGGCACCTGTTTCGGCCATGTCTACATGGGGATACGTGCGGAACCCGACTAAGGCGTCAGCGTGGCGAACCATGGCTTCGGTGACGTTGGCATGTAAGTCCAAACTGGCGATCAGCGGGATATCAGGGCCGATAGCGGCACGGACGCGGGCCAGCAACTCGCCTTCGCCGTCCTCAAAGCTTTCCGTCACCATGGCACCGTGCAGGTCCAGGTATACGGCGTCGATGGTGCCTGCTTGCTGGGCCAAATCCGCGATTCTGGTGGAAATGCGCTCGAATGCGTCGTCGGTTACATGGGCGGAGGGGCCGGCATTGCACCAAAGCAAAGGTGCTAGCTCAAAACCGAGCGCAGGCGCAGCCTCAACGAACCCGGCGATGGAGATATTCACGCCTGCCGTCGCTTCTGCCATGCCGTCGCCTTCGACCAGGGCTGGCCAGCTATCGGCACGCTCAAACATCTCGTAAGTCGCCATGGAGGGCGCGAATGTATTTGTCTCGTGCATGAATCCGCCAATGGCGATGCGCATTTGCTCTATCCTTCAGGCCGTGCGATAGCGGCCATTGTATACGCTCCATAAAGGCCAAGACCATGTCTGCCGCCCCAACGCCCGCACCACCGACGCGCACATCTTCGCGCCCGGATATCCGGGCGGAGATCGGCGAGACGCTGAAGCTTGCAGGTCCGGCGATCATTGCGCGTGCGGGCATGCTGTTCATGTCCATCGCGGATACGGTGATGGTTGGCCAGTATGACACGGCGGAATTGGCTTATCTCGGCCTGGCATGGTCACTATCAACCGTATTGCTCGTCGCCAATATTGGGCTGTTGATGGGTACGCTGGTGAAGACCAGCCAAGCGTTCGGCCGGAAGGACTATATTGAGTGCGGTCGGGTCTGGCGGCGCGCCATGCCGTTGGCTGTCATCATCGGTTCCATCGGTGCATTCTTGTGCTTGGAAGCGGAATGGCTACTGCTTGCGGTCGGGCAGACGCCGGATGTTGCGGCGGGCGCTGCGCCGGTAACGATCGCCTATGGTGTCGGCCTCATTCCAATCGCTATCGCCGTTGGCAGCCAGTTTTTTCTGGAAGGCATTAAGCGCCCGATACCTGCCATGCTGGCGATGATCGTCGCAAACATTCTAAATATCGGCCTGAATTCTGTGATGATTTATGGCGCTGGCAGCATATCTGCCATGGGTGCGGAGGGCGCTGCATGGGCGACGACAGGCGCGCGCACCACGCTTGCCGCCGTCGCTGTCGGCTACATCCTGCTGATGCGAGACCGGGGGACGTTCGGCATGGGCCGGGGCTTCCCGAAGCAATGGTCTGGCTTTGGCGACCAGATGAAAATTGGCCTTGCGACGGGGGCGGCCTTGATCGCCGAATCTTCTGCTTTCAGCGCATTGACGATGATGGCGGGGCTGGCGGGCGTGCTGGCGCTTGGCGCATTTACGGCCACGATGAACTTGCTGGCGGTTGTCTTTATGGCGGCCCTCGGCATTGGCGCGGCGACCTCTGTTCGGGTCGGCGCTGCGTGGGGGCCGGGTGATAAAGCTGGCGCGGAACGGGCTGGGTGGATCGGCCTTGGCGTTAACACCGTCGCCATGGCGCTCATCGCCATCGCACTTGCGCCAACTGCCCGCTGGATTGCTAGTCTGTATGGTCTGGAGGATGCCGCACAGGAAATGGCGGCGGACGCGATGCAGCTTGCCGGGATCGTGATCCTGGTGGATGGCGCACAGGCCGTGCTGGCAAATGCGCTAAGGGCGCGGGGGGATGTTTGGCCAACAACGGCGATCCAGATCGCCTGCTTCGTGTTCATTATGTTGCCGGCAGCCTATGTCTTCACGCTCGTTTGGACGTGGGGCCCGGTCGGGCTGATGTCTGCGATTGGGCTCGCTACTTTGGCCTCGACCATATCGCTGGCGGCGCGCTTTCGCTTGCTGGCCCTGGCGGACCGACGCGAGACGCCGTGACTTTCAGCAGCGCATGGGCGATCTTCTGGTGAAATGATATTCAGCAGGAAACCAAAGCCCATGAGCCCGCTCGATGCGCCGAAGCAGCCGAAATACTATTCTGGCGTTCGCCCCGGCATGAACGATAGCGACCGGATCGCGCCAGATTGCGCCGGCCTGAACTTCTTTGAGATCGACCATCAGTTCCAAAGCCTGCTGCCCTTATATTTGACGCAGGATGAGCTCAATCACTTCTCCCCCCATTTCGACGCTATGGGCGAAGTCGCGGGCGGGCGGCTGAACGATTTGGCGATGCAGGCCGATAAGAACGAGCCCGTGCTGCATCCCCGTGACCGGTTCGGTCGGGATATCGACTGGATCGACTATCACCCGGCATATCGCGAGATGGAGAAGATTGCCTGGGGTGATTTTCAGATGGCGGCGATGGCGCATCGGCCCGGTGCCCTTGGCTGGCCGGAGGTGACGCCAGCGCCCATCAAATACGCATTCCAATATATGTTCGCGCAGAGCGAGTTTGGCATTCTCTGCCCGCTCTCGGTGTCTGAGACATCGGCCTATCATTTCGAATGGGCGGATGATCCAAAGCTGAAGGAAATGTTCTGGGAAGGTCTGACGTCGCTGGACTTCGATAACCGGCTGACCGGCACGCAATTCATGACCGAAAAGGCCGCTGGGTCTGATGTCGGCGAAGCCACGCTGACAGCCGTGCCAGATGGCGATGCGTGGAAGCTCTACGGCGAAAAATGGTTCTGCTCCCACGCCGATGCCGATGTGGCGTTGTTGCTGGCCAGGCCAGAGGGTGCGGCCGCTGGCACCAAGGGACTTGGGCTTTTCGCCATGCCTCGGCGGCTGGAGGATGGGTCCCGCAACAGCTACCGGATCGTCCGCCTGAAGGAAAAGCTTGGCACGAAGAGCATGGCGTCTGGCGAGATCATCTTCGATGGTGCGAAAGCTTATGCCGTCGGCGATGTTGAAAATGGCATCAAGCAGATGTTGCGACAGGTCAACCTTTCCCGCCTATCGCACGGCGTGCGTGCTGCTGGAATGATGCGGCGCTGCTTGAATGAAGCGTTGAGTGTTGCCCGTTATCGCCGCCAGTTCGGTGAACCTATCGTCAATAAGCCGCTGATGCAGGGCCAATTGCTGTCTCTTATACACATCTGACGCTGCCGACGAATAGAGAGGTG
>CAJXVF010000094.1 GCA_913060845.1 uncultured Alphaproteobacteria bacterium
GCGCACCTGGCCGCTGCAGAGGGCGCGCCTTGCCTTTGTCCGCATTCTTGCCTTCGGTGGCGAGCGAGCGGTTGCGATCAACGAGGTCCGGCTTACTGAAAAGCTCACCTTCCCATTCGCTGGTGAGCTGCAGCATCTGCGCCCAGGTGATCCCACTGTTCTGATCACAATCGAACCCGCCATCATCAACCAAATCGCGGATAGGCGCGTTCGGGTCCTTGATCAGGCCATCATCCATGGCGAGGCCGATGCACATGGAAATGCTGCTTTTGGCACAGGAGAACGTCATGTCTGGACGGTTGGTATCCCCCCATTCAGCGACGATCCGGCCTTCTTTAACGATCACCCCAGCAGGACCGCCGCGTGGGCGGACATGGCCGATAATTTCGTTCCAGGGCGGCGGTTCGAAATGACCTTGGCCGATAACTTTGCCTAAGTCCCGATCCCACGGCATTTCGTTAGCTTCGGCGAAGGCGGCTGCTGCAGCGAAGCGTTGATCGGCTTCAAGCGCCCATGCGGCGCCAGCGGGGGGGACGTAGGTCATGCTTAATCCTCGAACATCTTATAGTTCATTTTGGGCGCGGATCCGTACCAGACCGGATAGTCGCGGTGGTCTTTCAGAGCGTCTGCGGTGTTGGGATGCAGTAGAATGGTCAGGCCCTGGCGATTTAGGGCGACCCACGCAGTAACCTCAGCAAGCCTGTCATTCGGCACAAGCACCTGGAAGCTGCCTTGGGGGTGCGGGCCGACGGGTTTGTCGTGCATGCGCCCAATTGTGAGGCCCGGCAGGCCGGTCTCAACCTCGGCGCGGACGGCCTCAGCGGTCGACTTTGAACCCTCGTCATAATAGACGTGGATGTGCCAATCTTGAATGATATCAGTCGATTGCACGCGCTTTCTCCTTCGGGTTGGATAGGATGCGGACTTGTTCATCGTAGGATGGATCAAGGGTGCCGAAAAGGCGGTCCCACCACGTGAACTGGTTGGCAAAATTATAGGTGAAGCGCTGGTGGTGTTGATCATGATGCACCGTCGCGACCAAAGGGAATGGCCAGCGGGCAAGGCGGCCAGCGAAGTGCTCGTAGCCTGAATGGCCAATCATGCCCTTGGTTTGATCAAACAGGCGTAGCGCGATCAGTGCCGCAGTCGGTATTGGCAGCACGAACGGCAACAGAATGAAGAAGCTTTGCACCGATAGCGCATCGGGTACGGAGAAGCTGTCATTGTTCCATACCGTCGGCGTCACGCTTAGATGATGGGTTTTGTGCCAGCGATACAGCGGCTTGGTGTGCATCAGCCGATGGCCGAAATAGAACCAGGCGTCATGCAGGATGAGCGCTGCGACGAAGGTCCAGAGGACATTGATAGGGGACAGGGCCAGCGGCGTCTGTGTCCATCCTGTTGTTTGCGCATAGACGCCGGCCGCCAAACAAAATGATGTTCCGATCAGCGATTTCAGGCTTTGGCGGATTTCAGTGCCTGCCGTGCGGCGAGCTTTCCGCTCGCGGCCCGAAATTGCAGGTATCTGGCGCTCAGGGAAGTATTGGTTGACCCAGAGCAGAAGACTGCCTGGGCCAAAATATAGCGCTAGATAAACAGCGTATGAGGCTGCCCAAAGTAGGAGAAAGCCTGGAATGCCGAGTGTGCTAATCCCGTCCAGCGGCCACATCGCGCACCGCTGCTAACGCCCGGTCAATCCCGGCGCTGTCGACATCCAGATGAGTGACGGCGCGCATCAGATCACGCGGGCCATAGCCGGCACCGATCCGAACGCCCTTGGCGAGAAGTTTTGCAGACACATCATAATTATCCATGCCAAGCCCGGCGCAATCGAAGAACACCATATTGGTTTCAGGCTCTTCAGGATCAACCTCAATGCTAGGAATTTGCATCAAGCCTTGGGCGAGGCGCTTGGCGTTTTGGTGATCATCCGCCATCCGCTCAACATTGTTTTGGAAAGCATATACGCCAGCCGCGGCAATGATCCCAGACTGGCGCATCGCCCCGCCGAACTGATGCTTCCAGCGCCAGCTCTCATCAATGAAGTCTTTGGAGCCAACAAGCACGGCACCCACGGGGCAGCCGAGGCCTTTGGAGAGATCAATCCAGGCTGAGTCGCATTGCTGTGCGAAATCCTTGGCGGAGGTTCCTGTCGCCGCGACTGCGTTCAAAAGGCGCGCACCATCCATATGCATGGCTAGATTATTGCGCTTTGCAGCAGCGGATACGTCTTTCATTTCATTCAGTGTCCAGCAAGCGCCGCCGCCGAAATTGCTGGTCTGCTCTACGGATACGACCTTCGGAACGGGCCTGTTGTGCTTATAGGGCTTCATCGCCTTATCGACGGCATCTCCGGAGAATACGCCGCGACGACCGCCATCCAACTGGGTGATCATGCAGCCCGAAAGTGCTGCTGGACCGCCAGCCTCAGCGTGGATCGGATGGGCGAGCTGGTCCATGATTACGCTATCGCCTTGTCGGCAATAAACCCGATAGGCGATGGCGTTACACATGGTGCCGGATGGCACATATACAGCAGCTTCATGGCCCGTCAGCTCTGCTGCGATCTCACAGAGCTTGTTGACCGTTGGGTCTTCGCCTGCCTGCTCATTGCCAACTTCGGCCTCCGCCATGGCTTTGCGCATGCCGGGGGAAGGGCGGGTGATGGTGTCGCTATAAAGATCAACGGCGATGGCGGCAGACATGGCGCTTCGGCTCCGACAGATGTTGCTTTGCAAATAGACTTAGCAGGATTGGCTGGACATTCGAAGCTCTTCAGAATCCGCGACCGTGGGATTCCATGAAGGCAAGCTCTTCTGGCGTAGATTGACGGCCCAGCACAGCATTCCTGTGTGGGAAACGACCAAACTGCTGGACGATTTCCTGATGCTTGATCACGAATTCCATCCAGCCAGCACCGCCAAGTGCGGTGTAGAGGCGGACGCATTCATTTTGAACGTCGAGGTCTTCGGCGTGTTCATAGGGCAGGTAAAGAAATACGGCCTCAAATTCGTGCATCGCCTTGTCCCAGCCTTTGGCGACAGCATGTTGGGCGGAGGCCAGTGCGCGGGCATCCGTTGCGAACGAACGGGCGTCCTCACGGAAGATGTTGCGGGGAATTTGGTCAGTCAGAATGACGAAGGCGAGCAGGGATTCTGGCGTTTCAAGCCAATGATCAAGCTGCCCGGCATTAGCCTTTTCCCAGTCTGGCTGGAACTGGTGAAAGGCGTCATCGAATTCTGGGCCGCCTTGGAACCAAACATCACGGCGCTCATAGGGTTCTTTTCCGAACCAGGATGCATGGCTATCGCTAGGTTCAGCCATGTTGCCCTCCCGAAATGAAACGCGGCGCCGCCAGTGATGGCGACGCCGCGATCCTATGGGAAACGCCTCAGTAGTGAAACGGGGCGGAATTACTGCTTCGGCGCACCCATGTCCTTGTGGCGACGATGATGGCCGTGCTTCCGCTTAATCTCAGCAAGCTCGACAACGCCATCTTTGTTTTTATCCATCCGCTCCAAGCGGGCGTCACCAGCGACACGGGCTTCAGCGTTGGACATCACGCCGTCCTTGTTCGTATCGGCGCGTTCCATGTGTTTGGCGATGCGCTTGTCGAAACGTTTGCTCATACGCTCCATCATGGCGGCTTTCATTTCAGCTGCGGTCACGGAACCATCTGCGTTGGTGTCCGTCTTGGCGAAGCGGGCGTCGCTGTGGGCTTGGCCTTCAGCACGCGTGATCTTGCCATCGCTATTGGTATCGATTTCCGCAAACTTCTCTTGCGCATGGTGGGACTTGCCGGCCTTCGCAATAGCGACGCCTGCGAATGGCAGGCTAAGGATTGCGGCAGCCAGGATGATTGTGCGGGTCTTCATGAGAGTACGTCCTTTTGGTGGAGTAAGTGGGGTCCGATTAGAGGAAACAGGGCGCGACCAAGTTCTGACCCTTAAACGGCGGGCCCGCACATTTCGTTCGAGAATAATTGCATAAATTTTGTGTTTCTGTTGTGTTCGCAATCGAAAAACCGCAGGAGAGAATTATGGAAACGCAACCAGGGAACTTTCATTGGAACGAACTTATGACCCGCGATTTGGCGGCTGCCAAAGCGTTTTATGGCGCGGTTTGCGGCTGGACCTATGATGAGATGGAAGTAGACGGCATGACCTACACGCTCATTATGGATGGTGAGGAGCCGGTCGGCGGCATGTTTGATATGGGCGATGATCCAGAGTTCGATAAAGCGCCCGTCCAGTGGGTTGGCTATGTCTCGGTCAAGGATCCAGATGCGGCATGCGCGGCCGTCAAAGCTGCTGGCGGGATGGTCGTGAAAGAGCCGTTTGATGTAACAGGCGTTGGCCGTAATGGCGTGACGATGTCCAAAGAGGGCGCATTTCTAGGGGTTATGAAACCGGTGCCGATGGAAGGCTAATCCACGGGTCGCTTGATCCGGTAGAGCACGTGGCGCTGAAGTGGGGATGTTTCATCCAATAATGGATGGTCAAAGTCACCCGCTTCGTCGCGGGTCATGCCGATCCGCTCCATCACTCTGCGGGATGGTGCGTTCTGTTCTGCGGTAAACGACACCACCTCATCGAGGTTTAGCGCGCTGAAGCCCCAATGCAGCGCTTGGCGCGCTCCTTCGCTTGCGTACCCTTGGCCCCAAGCATGTGGAGCAAGCCGCCAGCCAATCTCGACTGCAGGGGTGAACGCTGTTTTATATGGCACGCGCGAAAGGCCAATGAATCCCAAGAATTCCTGGTCAACCTTTCGCTCAACAGCTGCGAAGGCGAAACCGTTTTTGGCCCAGCGCGCTTCGAGTAGGTCAATGAGTGCGTTGCTGGCGGCCTCGTCCAATGTTGCGGGAAAGTAGCGCATGACGTCTGCGTCGGCGCTCATGGCTGCAAAGGGTTTGCGGTCCGTTGCGCGCCAGGGGCGGAGAATGAGGCGTTCTGTTTCGCCAAATGGCTCGCCAAAAGGCTGTGCCTGTGGAATTATCTGCATTCCGATTTCCTTGCCCTGAGGCGCGATTATGAATCACCTGCTTGAAGTCGAAGGCCTGACAGTCGATTACCCAATACGCCGTGGCGTATTTACGGCGATTGAGGATGTTTCCTTCCACGTTTCTGCAGGTGAAATCCTTGGCGTTGTCGGCGAATCTGGCGCTGGAAAATCTACTGTAGGCGCCGCGATTATGCGGCTGATTGATTATCCGGGCTTCATTCGCTCCGGCAAGATCGTTTTGTCTGGTCTTGATCTGGCGTCTCTATCTGATCAGGATATGACAGCGGCACGCGGTCGGCGGATCGGGATGATCTTCCAGGATCCGCTGACAGCGCTCAATCCTGTGCTGACCATCGGCACGCAGATCCGGGAGACAATCCGCAAGCACACCAAGCTCACCGGTAAGGCCGTTGACGCCCGCGCCGTTGAACTTTTAGCCCAGGTTGGCATTCCAGAGCCTGAACGCCGGCTGGCGCAGTATCCGCATCAGTTCTCTGGCGGTATGCGTCAACGTGTGGTGATCGCCATTGCGCTCTCGGGTGAGCCTGAATTGCTGGTAGCGGATGAGCCGACCACCGCGCTCGATGTCTCAATCCAATCCGAAATCCTGGACCTAATCCGCGGTCTATGCCGGGACAGGAACCTCGGCGTTATTTTGATTACCCATGATATGGCGGTCATTAACGAAGTGACGGACCGGGTGGCTGTCATGCTGCGCGGCCATATCGTTGAAATCAACGATACCCGCAGCATTATTGATGCACCGGCACACCCCTACACCCAAAGCCTGATTTCTGCGGTACCGCGCACAGATGTGAAGCTCGACCGCTTCCAAATGGTGGACGCGACGGCTGGCGGTGAGAGCGCCGTTGAAGCGATGGGCAAGGAAGTCGCATGGCTTCGCGCTGCTGTAACTGAGGAAGCAGAGGCGGCGGCTCCGCCAATGATCGAGGTGGAGAACCTAACTGTCCGGTTCATCAAGTCGCGCGGTCTGCTGGCCAGGTGGCACACATATTTCAACGCCGTCGATGATGTGACGCTTGAAGTGCGGCGCGGTGAGACTTTCGGTCTTGTTGGCGAAAGTGGGTCGGGCAAGTCTACCGTCGCTAAAACCGTCGTCGGCTTAGAGCCGCCTTATAAAGGCAAGGTGCTTTACAAGGGCGTCGATATCTCAGCTTTGTCTAAGGATTCAGGTCTCAGGGCGAACTGCACCGACATGCAGATCATTTTCCAGGACCCATTCTCCAGCTTGAACCCGCGCATGCGCGTTCGCCAGATTATTTCTGAGCCAATGGTTTATCATAACCTGGCGGAGAAGAATGAGGCGAATGCCGTAGCGGATGAATTGCTGGTGCGCGTTGGCTTGGACAAAGCGGCAGGGGACAAATACCCACATCAGTTTTCCGGCGGCCAGCGACAGCGCATTTGCATTGCCCGCGCGCTGGTTATGCGCCCGCGCATGTTGATCTGTGATGAGCCGACATCGGCGCTTGATGTGTCGATCCAGGCGTCACTGCTGAACCTGCTGAAGGATCTGCAGGAGGAGCTTGGCCTCACCATGCTGTTCATTAGCCATGACCTCGCCGTCATTCGTCAGATGTGTGACCGGGTTGCTGTCATGCGCTATGGCAAGCTCTGTGAAGTTGCGGACAGTGAGACTTTATTTGCGGACCCGCAGCACCCATATACGAGGGAGTTGCTGCGTTTGGCGCCGAAGTTCAGCCGCCAAGTCGCCGTATAAAGCAGCACGTTTTTTAGGAGAAGGTTTTTGAATATGGACTTTGGGATTGATCCAGCTGGCCTCGTCGCCATCATACTCGTCGTCTTGGCACTTTTGGTTATTTTCAAAGGCGTTGTGGTGGTCAGCCAGGGCCAGGAATACACAGTGGAGCGATTTGGACGGTATACGCGCACACTTCGCCCAGGCCTTCACATTATCGTGCCGTTTTTTGATAAAATTGGTAGACGCTTGAACGTGATGGAGCAGGTTCTTGATGTTCCAACACAGGAAGTTATCACGCGAGATAACGCCAGCGTTCAGGTTGACGGCGTCGTCTTCTATCAAATTATGGACCCAGTTGCCGCGGCTTATGAGGTGCGTCAGTTAACGCTTGCCATCGTCAATATTACGATGACAAACCTGCGTACAGTTATGGGGTCCATGGACCTGGATGAGCTCTTGTCTCAGCGGGATCGTATCAACAGCCAATTGTTGGTGGTGCTGGATGAAGCAACCAACTCTTGGGGCGTGAAGATCACCCGTGTTGAGGTGAAGGATATTTCACCGCCGGCAGATCTTGTCGCCGCGATGAACCGCCAGATGAAAGCAGAGCGCGATAAGCGCGCCCAGGTGCTTGAGGCCGAAGGCTCCCGTCAGTCCGAAGTGCTGCGCGCAGAGGGTGAAAAGCAGTCGCAGATCCTTGAGGCTGAAGGTCGCCGCGAGGCTGCATTCCGTGATGCTGAAGCGCGTGAGCGTGAAGCAGAAGCCGAAGCGACCGCGACCCGTCTCGTCTCCGAGGCGATCCAAAACGGCAACCCACAGGCAATCAACTACTTCATCGCCCAGCGGTATGTAGAAGCGCTAGAAGCGGTCGCCAGCGCGCCGAACCAGAAGCTGATCATGATGCCGCTAGAAGCCAGCGGCGTTATCGGCTCACTCGCTGGTATTGCTGAACTGGCTAAAGACGCATTTGGCGGCGGGTCTAACAACAGCCCAACAACACCGCCGCCAGCACCCCGGCAGCCACAGCAAAGTGGCTCCGTGCCGTCCAGCTATGTCTCAGCCGCTGCACCGGGTGCCTGTCTCTTATACACATCTGACGCTGCCGACGAATAG
>CAJXVF010000095.1 GCA_913060845.1 uncultured Alphaproteobacteria bacterium
ACGAGATGTAGAGAGGTCTCGTGGGCTCGGAGATGTGTATAAGAGACAGGCCATCCACTTGGCCAAAATGCGCATCATGCTGCGTCCATATCTCGTAGCACGGCGTTGTTTGCAGATTGCATTGGCTCGTCCACTGACGGCCCGGATATGTGATCTCATAATGCTTGCCGAGCACTTCCGGTGCCCGAGCAGCCAGCGCCTCAGCCGTATTGAATGCATCTGAAAATCGTTTGGGATCAACGCCGCTCAAGTCAGCTGGTGGAGCGCCCTCAACAATTATCGTGGCGAGCGCCATTCCAGCCCCGCCGCCAGACGCCACACCAACAGAATTCATTCCGCAACCAAGATAAAGCCCCCGGGGTTTCTGCCGTCTCGCCCAGCATGAATCCGCCGTCGGGCGTGAAGCTTTCCGGGCCGTTCAACAGCATTTTGACTTCTGCGGTCTCTAACGCTGGCAGCCGGTTTAGGGCGCCTGCCATCATCGGCTCAAAGTGGTCCCAGTCCTCAGGCAATAGCTGAAACGCGAAGTCCTCACCCAGTGTTTCTGGCGCAATCGGTTTGCCCAGCGGCTCGAAACAACCGACCAATAGGCCGCCAGAATCATCGCGGATATAGAGGCCTGCATCATGGTCTGAGAGCGTTGGTAGATTGCCTTCAATGCCTGGGACGGGCTTGGTCAGCAGGTAAAAATGCTCACACGGGAATAACGGCGCGTGCGCCCCGCCCATCGCAGCAACTTCGCGGCTCCACAGTCCGGCACAAACGACGACGGTATCCGTCTGGATGAAACCACCAGCCGTCTCAACGCCTTTCACTTTGCCACCCTCTGTGGTCACCCCAAGGACCGCCGTGTTTTCGAAAATGCGCGCGCCCCTCGCCCTCGCACCTTTGGCCAGCGCGGCGCAGAGGTCCGTTGGCCCAACCCGCCCATCATCTGGCGACCATACCGCCCCCAACACATCGTCGGCATTCATCAGCGGCCAACGTTCTTTGGCTTCGCCTGCGGAAATGGCCGTCGCGGTTAGCCCGAAGCTGTTAGCGAGCGCCTCTTGGCGGCGGACATGGATCATCCGATCCGGCGTCGTCGCGATTGAGAGGAAGCCTTTGTTGATCCACCCCGTCGCCTGCCCGGTCTCCTCCTCCAACGCGCTATATAGCGAGATTGAGTAGCGAATCAGGTCCGTCAGGTTTCGTGTTGACCGAAGCGCACGGACCTGAGCCGCCGAGTGCCACGTAGTGCCGGATGTCAGTTGATTTCGCTCCAACAAAACCGCATCCGTCATTCCCAGCTTCGCTAGGTGATAGAGCGTGGAGCACCCCATGACGCCCCCGCCAATAACGACGGCGGAGGCGCTGCTGGGCAGGTCTGCTAGTGACTTCTTAGATGAAGACGCTCGCGATCATCAGGCAGCCGACGAGGCCGGCTGCAAATGTCAGCGTGCGCGCGACTGGAATTCCAAGCGTGTACACAATCGCATGTGCGACACGAGCCCAGAAAAAGACCATCGCACCCATGGCCGTCATCTCATTGGCTAAGCCAGCAACATGAACCACCAGCACCAAGGCGGCGAACGGAACCAAGTTCTCCGTCAAATTGCTATGCGCACTCCGCATACGGAGCGCCCATGCAGGCTGCGGCAACTCCCGCTGGGGATAGCTCATCGCATCCCAAAGGCCCCAGGCCACGATCCGGCCAAGGATATAAGGAACCCACATCAACAAGCTCAGCAAGGATGCCAATACCAAATAACAAAGTTCAGGTGTCATGGGATTTTCCTTCTAGTCAGCATATTTGGTTTGTGGGCCGCTTAGAATTTCTGCAGCTGCAGGCATCATCGTACGACCGCCCTTCACTGCAGCAAGCGCCCTGGCTTCTGCTTCAAGCACGCCTTCCAGCGCCTTGGCGACCCGCTCTGCCTCAGCCCGCGGGACGATAACGACGCCATCGCGGTCCAAAGATGCGATATCGCCAGATTGCACCGGAATACCGCCACAGATGATCGGCAGGCCAGCGGTGCCAGGACCCGTTTTTGCAGGCGAATTCGGCGTTGCTCCCATCGCATAGGTCGGCAGGTCCATTTCCTCAATGCCAATGAGGTCCCGAACAAGACCATCGGTTACAAAAGCGGCAACGCCCTTGTTCTTCATCATCCCGATCACAAGGTCACCGACAACGGCCGTTCCTGTATAGGCATCCGCCTGCACAACGATCACATCACCTGGTTCCGCGATATCCATAGCCGCGAACACGGCCAGATTGTCCGCTGGATAACATTGCGCCGTAATTACCCGGCCAATGACCGCTGGCCCCTTGGGGTCGAGTGGTTTGACGCGCCAATCCAGCGCGCCCCGGCCAGACATGCAATCAACCAGATGCCCAGTTTGCGCCTTCGAAAATGCTTCAATGACTCCAGCAGGAACCTTTGGAACGGCGCGGCGAACTGTTAAAATAGGTGGATCATCAATCATCAGGATTCTTTCATACAGGTCTGAATTCAAGGTACTTTGACAGCAACCGCCTCAGCCCGCCATGCTGTCTGCAATGTCATCACGCCGCACTAGGAGCCAATCCCATGAACCCAGAACTTATGCGCCTCGCCGAAGAAATTGCTGAGCGGTTGCGCAGCCGCGGCGAACGCGTCGCCATTGCTGAATCCTCTGCAGGCGGGCTGATTTCCTCTGCGTTGCTGGCTGTCCCAGGGGCGTCGCGCTACTTCCTGGGCGGTGCCATTGTGTACACTTTGCAGGCGCGCCAATCTCTCGTCGGCGTCACGCAGGAACATATGGACGCGGCGGGCATCCGTTCATCCTCCGAACCTTATGCCGCCTTGCTCGCAGAACGCATCCGCGATCAGCATGGTGCAGACTGGGGCCTAGCCGAAACGGGGGCTGCGGGACCAACGGGCAATCGCTATGGCGACGCCGCTGGCCATACCTGCATCGCGGTCGATGGCCCTGCCCGGTCCGTTCGGACAGTTGAAACCGGCGATGATGACCGTGCGGACAATATGGTCCGCTTCGCTGCCGCCGCGATGGCTGAGTTCATCAACACTCTGGATGCCAACCCAATGGTCGCATGACGCTGCCACCAATCCCACCAGACGTTGCTAATGCTTACGACGCATTCCCAGCACCAGCCCGCGAATGCCTGATGCATCTGCGTGGGCTAGTTTTTGACGCGGCGGAATCGTTGAATGTTGGCGAACTCACGGAAACGCTGAAATGGGGTGAGCCAGCCTACTTAACGGCACCGCGCATAGGCAGCACGATCAGGCTTGGGTGGAAGCGCAAGCAGCCAGACCATGCAGCGATCTTCCTAAATTGCCAAACAACGCTGATTGGTGATTTCCGCACCGCGTTCAGCGATGTCCTTACGTTCCAGGGCAATCGCGCAATCTTAGTCCCGCTGGAAGACCAACCACCAGAATCTGTGCTTAGCCTGTGTCTCGGCGCTGCGTTGACCTACCATCGGGATAAACGCCCCGAGACTAAGCCCGCGTTCACCGCAGAATAATAGCGCCCGTTGCGTCATTGATTTCACCTGTCACGCCCGGTGGGGCCAAGCAGGTGGCGTCATATTCCTCAACGATAAATGGGCCTTTGCGGCCATCTATCAGATCTTTCCGGCTGAGGATCGGCGTCTCTAGCCATCCAAGCTTCGGCCCAAAGTAGGCCAGCCGCGCGCCATGGGCACCTGTGCTCCGATCAGAGGCGCGCGCAAGCGGCGGGCGATCACCAAGGCCCCGACCGGAGACACGCAGCGTGATGAGTTCCACAGGTTCAGCAGCACCTGCCCGATGCCCATAGACGCGGGCGTGTTCTTCGCCGAACGCTTCTGCGAGCGCATCTAACTTGTCAGCCGATATCGGGCCGGTCCAATCCACTTCAAGCTCGTGGGTTTGGCCTTTGTAACGAAGGCTGGCGGTGCGCTGCACAGATTGCGTCGGGCCGTTAAAGCCCTCTGCCACCAATTGTTCGATGGCTTCAGTCTCAAGCGCTGCCCACGCAACTTCAATCTCACTAGCGTCGGCATTAGCTAATACCCGGCGGAGCGTGCGGCCATAGTGATGCTCTACTTCCGCATAGATCAGGCCGAACGCAGAGAACAGGCCCGGCGCTGGCGGGGCGATGACCCGGTTCATGCCTAAGGCTGTGGCCATGTCCCAGCCGAACAGCGGGCCATTGCCACCGAATGCAAATAGAGCGGCCGACCGTGGGTCTCGTCCTCGTTCTACGGTCACAGCCCGGATCGCGCGCATCATGTTAGCGACCGCGATCCTGCGAGCGCCAAATGCTGCATCTTCAAGGCTGAGACCGAGTGGATCAGCGACTTTGGTCTGGAATACCGCCCGGGCGGCTTCCAAATCCAAAGGACGGTCGCCGCCTGCAAGTCCAGCAGAGTTCAGATATCCAAGGATGAGGTTTGCATCCGTTACTGTTGGCCGATCTCCGCCCATGCCATATGCGACAGGGCCAGGTGAGGCACCCGCACTTTCCGGGCCGATCTGCATGGCGCCGCCTGCATCGATCCACACGATGGATCCACCTCCAGCGCCGACTTCTGCTAAGTCAATCGCGCGGGTTTTGACTGAATAACCTTGTCCTGTCAGCAAGCGCGATGCTTGGATAGCCTCCCCGCCAACCTGCAATTCCTCAGCCCGCTCCGCACGGCCATCAATGACGAGCGCCGCCTTGGCCGTCGTGCCGCCCATGTCGAAGGCAATCGCGTCGGGCTGGACTAACGCCCGGCGGGCAAAATGGGCGGCAGCGATGGCGCCAGCGGCGGGCCCAGATTCAATCATGCGAACGGGATGGTTCTCCGCCACATCGGTCGCTGTCCCAATGCCGCCATGGGATAGCATCATCGAGGCTTCAAGTGGCGTGCCGAGCGCCTTCAGGCCCGCATTCAGGCGGCCCACATATGTTTGCACCAACGGCTTTACATAGGCGTCAACGACTGTCGTGGAGACCCGCTCATACTCGCGGATTTCGGCCGATACTTCAGAAGATACGCTGATGGATAAATTGGGGAACAGCCGCTTGGCGATGGCTGCCGTTTTTAGCTCATGATCAGGGTGGGCATAGCCGTGCAGTAAGCAGATGGCGAGGGATTGAATGTCCTCATCCTCAACTAAGCGCCGGACATTGGCTTCAACCTCTGCCTCATCCAAGGGGGTTAGAACGTCTCCGTCGAAGGTGATCCGTTCGCTGACCTCCATCCGGCGTCGCCGGGGTGCCAAAGGGGGCGGCATGCGGATGCCTAGGTCGTAAATGTCGTAGCGGGCTTCGCGGCCCATTTCTAAAACATCGCGAAAGCCTGCGGTTGCGATCAGGCCGGTGCGGGCACCCTTGCCCTCTAGCACGGCGTTGGTTGCAACGGTTGTCGCATGGGCAACATCGCGCACGGCGGAAGGAGGTGTGTCAGTGCGTTCAAGTATTTCCGCGACACCGGTGAGTGAGCCGCGTGAGGGATCATCCGGCGTGCTGAGGACTTTGGCGAACCAAAGCTTGCCGCGCTGATCGTCGATCAACACCACGTCCGTAAATGTGCCGCCGACATCAATTGCGAGCCGGAAAGTAGGTTGGGACATCGAATGGGTCCACGGCTTAGCCCCAAGTGTGGGCGGGATCAGATCAGACATTGAACCATAGCCAACATGGTTGTGGATACGGGCAATCCTGCCAATACTGGCAGATACGCTAGATGCATTGCGTCTTGGCGGGTCAATTACGCAGGAGGATCCATGCCCCCACCCTTATCGAAATTTGCGCAATCAGCAGGCGGTTCCGTCGTTGTCGGCATGCGTCTGCTGGCCGACGCTGTCGAAGCGCGAGGTGTAAGCGTTATTGATTTCGGCATTGGTGAGCCAGATTTTGATGCGCCAGAGCCCGTCAAAGAAGCCGCGATCCGGGCCATTAAGGATGGCCATGGAACCTATGTTGACCCGCGCGGCCTGCGGGAATTGCGTGAGGAAATCGCAGCCTTCGAAGGCACCCGACATGGCTTGGAGGTTGACCCAGATCAGATCGTTGTGACGCCGGGTTCTTACGGCGCATTGTCGGCGGTGACCCGTGCGCTGCTCGACCCCGATGCCGACGCCGTTATCGTTGAGCCAGGCTGGGGGCCATATAAGGCGCTGACTTCGCTGACCGGTGCTACGCCTATTGGCGCGCCGATGCCGGTTGTGGACGGGCGTTTCACGTTGGATGCCGCCAGCTTGGAGGCCGCGGTCACGCCGAGAACCCGCGCCATCATGATCAATACGCCCTGGAACCCGACGGGCCGCGTCCTAACCCGCGCGGAACTGGAAGATGTGGCCATGGTGGCTGAACGGCATGACCTTTGGATCATCGCTGACGAAGTCTACAGCGAGCTGGTTTATGGCGAGGCGCGCCATCTATCTGTTGCAGCGTTGGGGCCGGAGATCGCGGCACGAACCGTGATCGTCACCTCACTCTCGAAGTCTTTCGCAATGACTGGATGGCGGCTTGGGTATTGCATTGCGCCGCTAGACTTGGCACCGCTATTGGCGCGTGTAAACCAATACACGTCGCGCTGCGCCACATCCTTTGTGCAACATGCCGCTGTCGCCGCATTGCGGGACAGCATGAGCTTTGTTGATGATATGCGGGCGCAATATGCAGCCCGGCGGGATGCCGTCGCGCGCGGCTTGAACGCGATTGATGGGGTCAACTGCCCGTCACCAGAAGGCACGTTCTATGCATTCGCCAGCTTTGATGAGGCCTGGGGCGACAGCCGCGATCTTGCCTCATATCTATTGGAGCATGCAGGCGTGTTGCTCACCCCAGGCAGTGCTTATGGCCCGGCCAGCCGTCATCACATCCGCCTATCCTTCGCTGCAGATTTGGCGACGATTGAAGAAGGCATCGCCCGAATGAAGGACGCACTGCCGCCACCTGCGCAATTGACATCCAATGACTGAGACTGAGGTAGCGGCAAACGCGCCAGACTGGTTCCGGGACGCCCTGTCGGTTACGCCAGAGTCCTGCTGGACAACGGCTATGGGCTGCGACATTCATTATCTTCGTTGGGGGCCGAAAACGTCAGCGCTGCCGGGCGTGTTGTTTCTCCATGCTGGCGGCGCCCATGCCCAATGGTGGTCGTTCATCGCGCCATTCATTGCGGAAGGTCGCCCGGTTGCGGCCATCGATTTCTCTGGCATGGGCGATAGCGGTCGGCGGGATGCCTATAACAGCGCCTGCCATGTGGCAGAAATCGCTGCCGTTCTAGCGGCTGCTGATCTGGGTTCGAAGCCGATCATCGTCGGCCATAGTTTCGGCGGCTATATCGCCATGTGCCACGGCGCGCGCTACGGCAAAGACCTTGGCGGCATCATCTTCGCAGATACGGCGCTGCGCCCAGAAGCAGAAGCTAAGGCTGCACCAGTTGAGGCCTACACGCGCCCCATTCGCATTTACCCGGAGCGCGCGGAGATTCTAGCGCGGTTCCGCCTAGGTCCGGCTCAGCCCTGCGAGAACACGTTCATCCTAGATTACATTGCCGGGACGTCGATTGCGCCACGCGATGGCGGGTGGGCCTGGAAGTTCGACGTCGCCGCTCGTGGGAATTCTCATCACGAGGAGCCACTGGCAGAATATGTCTCGGACCTCTCGTGCCGGAAAGCCCTGATCTATGGAGCGGATAGCGCCATGATGACGGCAGATGCAGCGGCGTTTACGACTGGGTTGTTTGGCCCTGGTGACCCTGTTGTGCAGTTGCCTGCAGCCCATCACCACCTGTTTTTGGATCAGCCCATAGCCTGTCTCTTATACACATCTGACGCTGCCGACGAATAGAGAGGTGTAGA
>CAJXVF010000096.1 GCA_913060845.1 uncultured Alphaproteobacteria bacterium
CGTGGGCTCGGAGATGTGTATAAGAGACAGCCGTTTGAAAGCGCCATGGCCAAATCCTGGAACATGCGCGTTTTCAAGCAGATCAAAGAAGGTGCCGACGCTGCCTCCGTTAAATTGGCAGAAGAAAAAGGCGCTTGCCCGGACGCTGCAGATTACAACGTGATGGAGCGCTTCTCCCACAAAATGGCGATCGCGCCGACGGCGTCGATCTCCATCATTTGCGGCGGCGCTTCGCCGGGGATTGAGCCAAACGCGGCGAACAGCTTCACCCACAAAACGCTGTCCGGCTCCTTCGGCGTCCGCAATCGCTATCTGGAGCGGTTGTTGGAAGCGCGCGGACGGAATGATGCAGACACATGGTCTTCGATCACGACCAATGAAGGCTCCGTCCAGCATCTCGATTTCCTGACCGATGATGAGAAGGACGTGTTCAAAACCGCGTTTGAGCTGGATCAGCGCTGGGTCATTGAACTCGCAGCGGATCGCACGCCTTATATCTGCCAGTCCCAATCGGTGAACCTGTTCATTGCAGCGGATGTGCATAAGCGCGACTTGCACCAGCTGCATTATCAGGCCTGGAAAAAGGGCATGAAATCGCTCTATTACCTCCGCTCTAAATCGATCCAGCGCGCAGGCGTGGCTAGCCACGGTGCCAATGCGCCGGTTGCGGAATCAGTCGAAGGCGGAAACTTGGATTATGAGGAATGTTTGGCCTGCCAGTAGGGTGGGTCGCATCTCCTCACGCACTCGTCACTTTCTGTGAGGGCGCATTTTTAGGCGGGCGCCCCATATCTCTCATATTGGATTTTAAAATGAGAGATATGGAATGAGGCATGCATTCTTGGCGGCGGCAGCGTCGCTGATTTTTGCGGCGGCGCCTGCACTGGCCGGCGAGCAGTATATGTCCGAGGGCTATGCCGTATCGGGCTATGACGTGGTGGCTTATCACGACATTGAACAAACGGATGTCGGCGCTCCGCAATCCAAGGCTGTCCGTGGGTCGCCTGCGCTCGAGACCGAATACAATGGCGCGAAGTGGTTATTCTCAAGTGCGGCCGATCGGGATGCGTTCCTGGCCCAGCCTGAAAAATACGCGCCCGCGTCGATGGGCACTGCGCCTTCGGCGTCGCAAAGGGCGGCAAAGTGCCGGGCAACCCGCATCTCTGGCGGATTGTTGACGGTAAGCTCTACTTGAACATCACGCGGCGGGTCGCTGGGTTCTGGGAAAATGATATCCCAGGCAATATTTCAACTGCCGGGTCTAAATGGACAGCGCTTGAAGCCGCACCTGCCTCACGGCGGACCGTGCCGCTTCTCTGACGCTGACTTTGGAAGGGTTCTCCCCAGACTTATCAAGGGCGAACTCTTCCGAAACCCCAGGCGCTGACATAGGGTCGCCGCTTGTTCAGAAGGATAAGAATCGATGCCGCTGTTAGACGCCAAAGCCACCTATAAGCCCTTTGATTACCCCTGGGCATTCGAAGCCTGGCAGACACAGCAGCGGCTGCATTGGCTGCCGGAAGAGGTGCCGTTGGCGGATGACGTGCGTGACTGGGGGCAAAAGCTCACGGAGTCAGAGCGCAATCTCCTCACCCAGATTTTCCGCTTCTTCACCCAGGCCGATGTCGAGGTGAATAATTGCTACATGAAGCATTATTCCCAGGTATTCGAGCCGACTGAAATTCAGATGATGCTGGCTGCGTTCTCGAATACAGAGACCATCCATATCGCAGCCTATAGCCATCTGCTCGACACCATTGGCATGCCGGAAATCGAATACTCCGCCTTCCTCCACTACAAGGAGATGAAGGATAAATATGATTATATGCAGCAGTTTGGCGTCAAAACTCCGCGCGATATCGCTCTGACTTTGGCCGTGTTCGGCGGCTTTACGGAAGGGCTACAGCTGTTCGCCAGTTTTGCGATGCTGCTAAACTTCCCGCGCTTCAACAAGATGAAAGGCATGGGCCAGATTGTGGCTTGGTCTGCGCGGGATGAGACCCTGCACGCCGCCAGCGTCATCCGCCTGTTCCGCACGTTCATCCGTGAATACCCGGAAGCGAATGTTGGGCTTGAGGGCGAAATTCGTCATGCACTTCGCACCATCGTTGAGCATGAAGATGCATTCATCGATCTTTCCTTCAGCCTCGGCGCTATTCAGGGTCTGGAGGCAGAAGAAGTGAAGCAATATATCCGCTATATCGGCGACTGGCGTTTAAGCCAGCTTGGCTACGATGCGGAATACGGCGTTACCCGGAATCCACTGCCATGGATGGATGAAATGCTGAACGGGTTGGAGCACGCCAATTTTTTCGAAAACCGTGCCACAGAATATTCAAAGGCAGCGACCCAGGGCAGCTGGGAAGAGGCTTTCGCCTCCTGATCCCAGCGCCGTCAGGCCAAGCGTATTAGGCTGATGGATGCGTCTGCTTGAAAGCATCCGTCGCTTCCAGGCGGGCGACGAGTTTCGCCAGATTGGGCGCTTTTTCTGCCACACCCAGCTTTGGCCGCGCCAAAGTAGCGAAGGTGAAAGCAACTGTGGCGGAGATATCCGCTTGGGTCATGCTGCTGCCATAGAGCCAGCCATCTGGACCCGCTTTGGCCGCATGGGCGTCTAGTGCTTGTAATGCTGAAACCGTTTGGTTGTCGCAGCGTTCAACCCAGTCTTCGGCAACTTTTTCTTTGGGGTGGAAGCGCAGTTCGTAAGCCGAATTGACGGACTTCTCCATGGCACCGACAGCGATGGCGACAAGCTTCAGCACATCACGGCGTTCCTTGCCATTCTGCGGAACAAGTGCATTGGCACCCGCTTGCTCGTCCAAGCTATCCAGGATGGTCGTGCTATCGATAAGCACGTCTCCGTCGTCCAGTTCCAGTGCTGGGATACGCACAACCGGGTTAACGCTGAGCGCCTTGTCCCATTCATCGAACGGGGCCACTTGGACCTGCTCAAACGGTTGATCCATAACGTTCAAGGTCGTTGCGACGCGGCGGACGAAAGGTGAGAGGTAGCGGCCGTATAGCTTCATAATAGTCTCCGGTATTAGGGCTCAGCGCCATTGCGCACGCGCCAAAGGATTGCATCGTCGCCTTGATCAAGGCGGCGGGTGAGGTTGAGAATAACAAAGCGATCATGGGAGGCGAGAAGGCCTTCAATCAAGCCATGCCAGGCTTCAAACACTGCAGGATGCGGCTGATCCATGCCGCGCCCAAGCCGCCAAGATGCGCGGCGGACCAGCCATGCGCCATCGGCATCCTGGGATATCTCTGCGGAATCGCCTTCCGCTGCGGCCATGGCTTGCAACACGTGAGCAAAGCCTTCAGACCCGCCTTCAGACGGCGTGAGGCCGAACCCTTCCACCAAAGCGCAATAGCCCTGCGCGCCGATCAAGCGCCCCGCGTGCCGACCGAGATAGCCGCCATCGCTTGGGCCGAATAATTCTGTCAGCAACGACAATCCGGTCCGGACATATTCCATCGCATAATTGCGATTGGCCTTAGCGAGCCGTTCAGCCGGCCAGTCATTAGCTGGTAGTTTGGGCGCCTTGGCGGGATCAAAGCGCGGCGGCATTTTGCCTGGGCGAAAGCGGAGACGCTCATCGGCTGATAGTTCCCGGTCATGTTCCAAGAAATATCCGGCAAGGCCGTGCTGGCCGTCAGTTGTTTGGGAGGTACACACGAAGCCCAAACGTGGATTGTTCAAGCTTGGGCCATTCTCCGCGTACCAGCCTTCCAGCATGGCGCGGGAGACTTCGCTCGGGATGCCGCAAATGCTAGCACCCGGATAAATCCAGCGAGGTGGCGGGAAGCGGACCCAGGCCTTTTTGTCTGACTCCGCCACATATTCCACATCCACGCCGCCCACTTGATTGGCTAGGTAATGATAGGCGGCAGCGGCCTGCGCATCCGGCATGCCGGTTAGGCCAAGCTTATCGAAGCTGGAGCGGAACTTGGCGTGATGCTGGCGGCGGAAAAGCGCACGCGTCCAATCAGCTGCATCTCCGCGCCCGCGTTTTAGGGCGACTGTCAGCATCAAGCCGGTCTGATAGGCATGATAAAGCCCAGCGACGGCGGCGAGATGATCGGCAGATGGATTGGGGGCGGTAGAGGTATTCATTCCGCCTCAATTGGACGCCATACAGCGTCTTCCAAGGCTTCCAGGCCAGGGAAGCGGCGCTTGTAGTCCATAGTGGCGCTGCCTTCGATCCAATAGCCCAGATACACATGGGAAAGGCCGAGCTTTTGCGCCCGTCGCACCAGGTCCAGCACCATATAAACGCCCAGGCTGCGGCGGGGCTGATCTGGATCAAAATAGCTGTAGACGGCGGAGATTGAATCATCCGCCAAGTCGATCAATACAGCGGCTTCAAGCAAGCCATTCTCGCCGCGATGTTCAATGATGGCGCTGTCGATAGGCGTATCCTCGACCATCGCCCGATAGTCGCGCCAGCCCATTTCAGCCATGTCACTTTCGCCGTGGCGGCGTGTCAGGTAGCGCTTGAACAGGATGAACTGCTCTTCCGTCGCTTTGGGCGGCCGTTCGTGCGCCGTCAAATCGCTATTGCGATTACGGATGCGGCGAAGTGAGCGTGAATCTTCGAACCCATCGACCGGAATACGCACCGGAACGCAGCTATTGCAGCCTTTACAGGTGGGTTTATAGGCAAGGCCGTGGCTGCGCCTGAAGCCAGCGCGGGACAACTCGCCAAAAAAGGCGCCGGCGTCCACGGTCTTCAGTTCCAGCACCAGTTTTTGTTCCGCCAATCCAGCCACATAGGGGCAGGGCGTTGGCGAAGTCGCAAAAAACTGGCGGATACGGGGCGGGCGGGAAAAGTCCATTGGTGCTATTGGGCTCTTTTAGTCCATGAAATTGTAACAAGACTATAGCGCTATTCGCCCGTCCGGCAATCGTTGAACGGTGCGCATACGCGTACTCGCGAAGCGGGCGCTACGGTGATAGGCTTCGGGTCAGAACACACAATAAATTACGGCTAGGGTTGAGAAACGATGATCGACGCGCGCACATTTCGCGACACCATGGGCCGCGTGCCGACTGGCGTTTGCGTTATTACGACGAAACACGCAGACGGCGCGCTGGATGGCGTCACTGTTGGATCCTTCGCTTCCCTTTCGCTTGATCCGCCGCTGGTGATCTGGAGCCTCGACAAGAAGGCGAATTGTAATGAAGGCTTCATGAAGGCGACGCATTTCGCCGTCAACGTGCTTTCGGAGGATCAGACGGATCTTTCCCGCGTCTTCGCCACCAAAGAAGCGCGCCCCTGGGAAAAGCTGGAGCACACGCCAGCTGAGCAAACCGGATCGCCTCTTTTCCGGGGCTGCTGCGCCTATATGGAATGCGCAATGGAAACGATCCATGACGGTGGCGACCACGATATCTTCGTTGGCCGTGTGCTGAACCTACAGCCCGCACCCGCCGGCCGCCCACTGCTGCATTTCGGTGGCGCCTACCGGCGGTTGGACGAAGACAAAGTCGACTAAAGAAGGAAGCCAATCCATGCGTATCGCCCGCATCAACGCCACATGGCTCCGCGCGCCAATCCCTGCGGAACGGCAGCATGTGTCCGACTTTGGCCGCATGACCTCATTCGATACAACGCTTGTCCGGGTTGAAACTGAGTCCGGGCTGGTGGGCTATGGCGAAGCGAAGGCGGCAGTTGGTTCTCAAGGGAATTGCGCCAGTCTCGTAGCGTTGATTGAACGAGAATTGGCACCGCTGCTGATTGGCGAGGATTCTGGCGCAATCTCCCGTATTTGGGACATTTGCTACAACGGCAGCCGTGCCCATTTCGCGATAGACCGGGGCCATAGTTTTCCGGTGATGGGACGCCGTGGGCTAACGACTGCGGCCTTGGGCGGTATCGATATCGCGCTCTGGGATATCCTCGGAAAGTCGCTCGATCGGCCCGTGCATCAATTGCTAGGCGGCAAGCGGAAAGACCGGATGCCAGCCTATGCTTCCGGCGGATGGAAGCCAGCAAGCGAAATTGGTGCTGAGCTGCAAAGCTTCATCGACCGGGGGAATTTCAAAGCCGTCAAAATGCGTGTCGGGTCCCAGGACGGAACGGTTGCGCATTCAATTGAACGGGTGAAGGCGGCAAGGGACGCGCTCGGGCCGGATATCGACATCATGGTGGACGCCCATGGCACGTATGGCGTTGCGGAAGCCAAACGCTTCGCGCGCGGCGTCCGGGATTGCGACGTCGCTTGGTTTGAAGAACCGGTGACGGGTGACGATAAACGCGGCATGGCCGAAGTCCGCGCCTACACGGATATTCCAATCGCAGCGGGTGAGAGTGAATTCACGCGCTTTGATTTCCGCGATCTGGTTGAATTGCGCGCGGCAGATATCCTCCAGCCTGATCTAGCGATTGCTGGTGGTATTACCGAAGCTATGCGGATTGAGGCGATAGCGGCTGCGTGGCAGCTGAAATACGCGCCGCATCTCTGGACCGGTGCGCTCGGCTTCGCGGCTGGCTTGCATACAGCGGCAGCGGCGACATCTGGCTTCATTTTGGAATACAGCCTTGGCCACAATCCGCTACTGCATGATTTGGTGAAAGAGGATTTCCCGGTCGAGGACGGCGAGGTGGAAATTCCAGATCGGCCCGGTCTTGGCATCACGATTGACGAGGATTTCGTCAAAGAAACGGCGATGCCTGCTTGAGGCCGTGGTATAGCCACCCCATCTCAAGTGTTTCAGCCGTTCCCGCAGTGAATGCGGACAAGGATACGCCATGCTCGCCTGGTTTAAGCGCAAAGCCTTAGCCGCCACCGAATACGCCGAAGATGTTGAGGCGGAGATTGATGCCTCAACCGCGCGTTCATGGGGTTGGCTCAAAATTCTGCTGATCGCAATCGTGATCTTTATCCCTTGCTGGTATTTGATCGGCGGCCTTGTGTACCAGCGCATCAATGACGATGTGGATTTCCGCCAGGATGCAGCCCTTGCTGAACCGCGGCAAAGCCGTGCTGTTGCGACGGCGGCAGCGCTGATCGAGCGAGAGACAGCGCGTTGGTCGCCGAATGAGCAATTCTGGAGCCCGGCAATCACGCTGGACAACATGCCGAATTATCAGCTTGGCATTGTCGAAGCGGTATCTAGGTTCGCGATTGAGATGGTGGATCAGCTTGGCCGCCAGCGTGGCTCTAGCGCCTCTGACAAGGATCTGGAAGCAGCAGCAGGCTATCTCCGCTACGACGGCACGATCTGGATTATGCAGGACTGGAAGCCAACTGCATCAGCGGAAGCACAGTATACTCGGGCCGTTGAAGCCTTTGAGAAATACAATCTTCGGCTTGCCGCCGGTGATGCGATTTATGACAAACGCGCGGATAATCTGATCGCGCTTTTGAACCGGATTGGGGCGGATATGGGCTCAGCCTCCGCTGCACTTGATCAAAGAACCTTGGAGAGCAATGCGGGCTATTTTGACTTCGGCGCGGACGAAATTCTCTACAATGTCAAAGGCAAGCTTTACGCGTACTATCTGATCCTTCGGGATGTCGGGACCGATTATTCGGACGTGATTGCGGGTAAGCAGCTCACGCCGATCTGGGACCGGATGCTTTCAAACTTTAAACGTGCCGCTGGCATGAACCCGTTGATTGTATCCAATGGCGCACAGGATGGCGCGGTTATGCCGTCGCATCTTTCAGCACTTGGTTTCTACCTGCTGCGCGCCCGCGTCCAGCTTCGCGAAGTGACGGATACGCTCGCTAAGTAGCCGTAGTTGGAGCCGGGACGATGCAGCGCCTCTACCTGTCTCTTATACACATCTCCGAGCCCACGAGACCTCTCTACATCTCG
>CAJXVF010000097.1 GCA_913060845.1 uncultured Alphaproteobacteria bacterium
TTCGTCGGCAGCGTCAGATGTGTATAAGAGACAGGACACCAGCCGTGAGAATTTCCAACGCAGTCTCGACATTTCCTGCTTCTCCTTCACGGACATGTGCCGCCGCGCTGGCGAGATCATGCCAAACGGCGGCAGCCTGCTGACGCTGACATATCTGGGGGCCGAGCGCGTCGTGCCCCACTACAATGTAATGGGCGTCGCCAAAGCAGCGCTGGAAGCCAGTGTCCGCTACTTGGCCCAGGATTTTGGCAAGGACGGCATTCGCGTGAATTCGCTTTCTGCTGGGCCGGTTAAGACGCTGGCGGCCTCTGGCATTGGCGATTTCCGCTACATTCTGAAATGGAATGAGCTGAACGCGCCGATGGAACGCAATGTGACGATTGAGGATGTTGGGGGTGCAGGCATGTATCTTCTCTCCAACCTCGCCAGCGGCGTTTCAGGCGAAAACCACCATGTTGATGGCGGCTATCATGCTGTCGGCATGCTGAACACGCGGAACGCGCGCGAAGTCTCCGCGCTTCTGGCGGATTTCAAAGGAAAGGAATAGCCGCTTATGGCTGGCAATAGTTTCGGCCAGGCGTTTCGCTTCACCACCTGGGGCGAGAGCCATGGGCCTGCAATCGGCTGCGTGATTGACGGCTGCCCGCCGGGCGTGCCGCTTTCTGAGGCCGACATCCAGCCCTATCTGGACAAGCGCCGCCCAGGCCAATCCCGCTTTGTCACGCAACGCCAAGAACCAGACCAAGCCCGTATTCTCTCCGGCGTATTTGAAGGCCTAACGACGGGTACGCCGATTTCCATCGAGATCCAAAACGCTGATCAGCGCTCCAAAGATTATTCCGAGATCGCAGCGCAATACCGCCCTGGCCACGCAGATTTCTCCTATGACGCCAAATATGGCCACCGAGATTATCGGGGTGGCGGGCGCTCCTCCGCCCGTGAAACAGCCATGCGCGTTGCCGCAGGCGCTGTCGCGCGGAAAGCGTTGACGTCCATTCTGGGAGGATCGGCAATCATCCACGGCGCTGTCGCCCAGATTGGTCCAGATTATGCGGACCGGTCCCAGTGGGACTGGGATCAAGTCGATCAGAATCCATTCTTCTGCCCAGAAGCCGCAACGGCTGTCCGCTGGGAAGGCTTAGTTGACGCCGCACGCAAGGATGGGTCATCGCTCGGCGCGATTATTGAGATCGTGGCAGAAGGGTTTCCGGCTGGTCTTGGCGAGCCGATCTATTCAAAGCTCGACAGCGATATCGCGTGCGGCCTGATGACGATCAATGCCGTTAAAGGCGTTGAGATCGGTGATGGCTTTGCAGCCGCCGCCATGCGTGGTGAAGACGCCCACGACGCCATGCGCGCTTCAAACGAAGGCGGGGTGCGGTTTGAAAGCAATCACGCTGGCGGCATACTAGGCGGTATCTCCAGTGGCCAGCCGATTGTTGCGCGGTTCGCAGTGAAGCCAACCAGCTCCATCCTCATCCCCCGCCCCAGCGTCAATCGTGACGGCGAGGAAATTGAGGTCCGCACCAAAGGCCGCCACGATCCCTGCGTCGGCATCCGCGCCGTACCAGTCGGCGAGGCCATGGTCGCGGTTGTCCTCCTGGATCATCTGCTGCGCCAGCGTGGCCTTCGCGGGCCGGATTGGCCAGAAGCGAAACGCCAAACAGCACACACAGCAACACGAGCGGCTGGCTGATCTAAACCAGCATTCGGCCATACAAAAAGGGCTGCGGACATTCTCAAATGTCCGCAGCCCTTTTGCGTTTGGGAGTGCGTGAAGTGTCTTAGGCTTTCTTACGAATGGCCGCCGCGTTCACTGCATCAGATACATCGCCTTCGAACTGTTTGAAATTCTCTTCGAAGTCAGCGACGAGGCTCTGGGCGGTTGCATCATAGGCATCTTTGTCTGACCAGGAGCCGCGTGGGTCCAGGGCTTCAGCCGGGACGTCCGGGCAGCTTTCTGGAACTTGGAGGCCGAAGTTTGGATCTTCGCGCAGAGGCGCATCTGCCAGCACGCCATCAAGGGCGGCCCGTAGCATTGCCCGAGTGTGCTTGATCGACATGCGATGGCCGGTGCCGTAAGCGCCGCCCGTCCAGCCCGTGTTCACCAGCCAGCAATTCGCTTCGCTCGCTGCAATGCGCTCACCCAGCAGCTTGGCGTATTCGGTTGGCTTGCGTGTCATGAACGGTGCGCCGAAGCAGGTGGAGAATGTCGCCTGTGGTTCTGCGCCCAAGCCCTTTTCCGTGCCAGCGACGCGCGCCGTATAGCCGGAGAGGAAGTGGTACATTGCCTGTTCTGGCGTCAGCTTGGAGATTGGCGGCAACACGCCAAACGCATCTGCCGTGAGCATGATGACATTGGTTGGATGCGGGCCCTGGCCGGTTTCAGACGCGTTCGGAATGAAATCCAGCGGATAGCAGGAGCGCGTGTTCTCTGTGAGAGACCGGTCCGCCAAATCGAGCTGGCGGGTGATGGGATCCATCACAACGTTTTCCAGCACTGTGCCGAAGCGTTGGGAGGCCGCAAAAATCTCAGGCTCAGCCGCAGCAGAAAGGTCGATCACCTTGGCGTAGCAGCCGCCTTCAAAATTGAAGACGCCTTTATCGCTCCAACCATGCTCATCATCGCCGATCAACGTGCGGCTGGCGTCTGCGGAGAGTGTGGTTTTGCCGGTGCCTGATAGGCCGAAGAAAATGGCGCTATCACCTTTAGGGCCGATATTGGCAGAGCAATGCATCGGCATAACGCCCTGGGGCGGCAGCAGATGGTTCATCAGCGAGAATACGCTCTTCTTGATTTCACCGGCATATGAGGTGCCAGCAATCACAATGACATGCTTGGTGAGATTGGCCGCAATCACGGTTTCGGAGCGGCTACCGTCAATCGTCGGGTCGGCCTTAAAGCCAGGCGCCTGGATGACAACGTAGTCTGGCTCAAACGCGTTCAAATCTTCGCGCGCCGGGCGGATGAACATGTTGCGGGCAAACAGATTGTGCCACGCTTGCTCTGTGATCACGCGGACCTTCAAGCGGTAGCCTGAATCGGCACCTGCATAGAGATCCTGCACATAAACCTGCCGGTTCTGCAGATATGCGCGCACCCGGTGGTGCAGCCGGTCAAAGGCTTCTGGCGTCATCGGCTGGTTGACCGCGCCCCAATTCACCTCATTTTCGGAGAGGCTATCGCGGACAATGAACTTGTCCTTGGGCGAGCGGCCTGTGTGTTGGCCAGTTTCGCACAAAAGTGCGCCGCCAGCGCCAATATGGCCATCGCCTGCAGCGACTGCGGCTTCGTAAAGCGCTTCAGCGCCCAAGTTCCATTGAGCGCCGGCGACTTGGCCGAGCCCGTGACGTTCGAGCCGTGATGTGGTGTCCACCGGATTCGTTTCCTGGAGCGATTAGCGTTTGGGGTCCCCGCTCAGCCAGCCAAATCACCCCCGTCATCACAACAAGGTATTGACCGCACCGAACACTTTAAACATAGGCGCCCGCCTGTCAGGCTTGCAATATGACAAACGTGCTAACGCCTTCGCGTTTTGCCGATTGCGGCCCTATGTCACGGATTTCCGGTGGATAGCTTGATCATACCTGGGTCCAACGTCACTGCACGGCCAAACCCGGCGACGAGATGGGCGGATGTGAGCGCCAGCCGATAGAGCTTCATATCGCCAAAGTCGATGTAGAGCGCCGATTCGGGCCGTGCTGCAAGATAGGCTGCGCGATCCTGCTCCAGCGGCGGCTGTACGGTTCCTTGAACCGTCAGTCTGGCGGTCTTCAAGGGCTGCTTTGGGTTTACCGCGCCACTGAATAGCAGGCTGGCAGCCCCGCCATCAGCCAGAGCGCCCCCAAGTGCACGGCCATGGGCGGAAAGATCAGACGCCAGAATGAGCGGCGCGCCATCGGCACCCAATGCCGGGGCTTTAAAAGCAGCGTAGGGCTGACCATCTGCGATAAACGCAAGCGTCGCCGACGCAGCCTCTTGCATCAACTTAACGGCAAGAGCAGCGTCTCCGGCGTCGGCTTCTGGCCGCACCGGGCGGTCCGCAGCCATCAAGCTAAAATGCTTTAGCGCCTAGCAGCTTCTGGCCGAGCAATACGGCGACGCATTGATGGGATTTGTAGGCCATCGTCATAGCGGCTTCTGCTGCGGGCAGAACTTCCTCAGCGCTGTCGGCCCGCAGAACAACAAACTCGCAGGCTTTCAAGATGTTCTCGACCGATAACCCCATGGGCATCTGCCAGGGATTACCCTCGCCAAAATCACCGCGCATCGTCATGAATGTCACGAATGGGAAGCGGCCAAGGCGCGGTAGAGAGAACATGTTTACGCAGTTGCCAGCGCCGCTGGACTGCATCAACAAAACAGACTTTTCACCGCCGAGCCATGCGCCGGCAGCCATAGCCACGCCTTCTTCTTCAGTCGTCAGCGATACAGCGTGAACGCTATCGTCATCCAAAGCACGTTCTATCATCACGCGGTGGCCGGCGTCCGGCACATAGCTGATCTGGGTAACGCCGTGCTTTTTGGTGAGCAGGTCGTACATATCGTGCGCCCAGGGCTGATCGTCTGCCATTATATCCTCGCGGTGTCTTGAAACGGTTGAATTGAGAGCCTAACGCAATCAGGCGAGGCCCGCCATCTCGACGGCGTCTGCCCGGCTGAAGCCACTTTTCTCTCCAGCCTGGAGAATTGAGTCCCAGGCGATGTCAGCGATGGGAACGCCGTTCGCCAAGCGCTCGGCCTTGCGGGCGCGTTCCGGTTCACCCGGCACCAGCACTTCAGTATGGCCTGCGGCAGGCGTCGAGCTTTTGACGAAATCGATGTACCCCTTCACGTCCTCGGCGAAGAAGTTGTCCTCCTCCATGAACGCGTCGATGGTCAGGTAGATCGACAACATACCGTTGGCGAAATTGCGCGGGCCAGGGCCAGCTGCACCATTACCGGTGAGCGACCCGCCGAGCAGTTCGCACATCAGCGCCAGACCGGAGCCTTTATGTTCGCCCATGGCACGGATAGCGCCTTTGCCGTTGCGATGATCTGGCGGCGCATCAGGCCCAGCGAGGCCATAGAGTGCATCTGGGCTTTGGCTGGACTTGCCTTCCTCGTCAATCAAAGCGCCCTCTGGCAAGGCTTTGCCGCCTTTGGCAGCCACCAGCACCTTACCTTCAGCCACGATAGAGGTCGCGAAATCTAGAATATGCGGCGGACCGTCCGGCTGTGGCACGCCAACGCAGAATGGAGCCGTGGAGAATCGGCGTTCCCGACCGCCAAAGGGGGCGACAAGTTCACTGCCGCGCGCATTGACGAAGTGGATCGAGACAAGGCCTTCCGCAGCCGCCTGCTCTGCCCATGCGCCCACACGGCCGATATGCCCAGCGTTCTTCAGCGTGACGATGGATACTTCCATCTCCTTCGCTTTTTTGATGCCGATATCGACCGCAAGCGGCGCCACTGTCTGCCCAAATCCCATCTGGCCATCAACGACTGCCAGCACGGGAGATTCTTTGGCGATGCGGATCCCCTGCCCCGCTTTGATCAGCCCACTCGCCATCCAATCAACATAGCGCAACGTGCGGATGACACCGTGGCTGTCATGGCCGGTCAGGTTTGCCGTGACCAGATTGTCAGCGACGCGCAAGGATTCCGCATCATCGCATCCGGCATGGCGGAACACGGCGGCAACCACATTGGTCAGCCGATCGGCAGCAATATCAGGCATGGGATATGAGACTCGCTAATTAAAGTGCGATTGGACCAGTAGCTGCGGCAGCCACAGGCAGAGGATCGGGAAGAACAACATCAAGATCAGCACGATGCCGTCGGTTATGAGGAACGGAATCGCCCCCTTCATAACCTTTGTCACCGGTACACCCGTTGTGCCGCTCACCGCAAATAGGTTCAGGCCAACCGGCGGGATAACGCCGCCCATTTCAATCGCGATGGCCGCCAGAATGCCCAAGTGGATCGGGTCCACCTGTAGCGTTAGTGCCACGGGGAAGAAGATGGGCACGGTCAGCACGAGGATCGCGACACCCGTCAGGAACATCGACAGGAACAACATGACGACCAGTAGAACCGCCAAGAACTCCATCTGACTGAAGCCCTGGTCCGTCACCCAGGCCGCCACGTGCTGAGGCCAACCTTTATTGGCCAGCAGGAATTGGAATACGCCGACGCAGCCAAGCAGGAAGTAGACGATGGCCGTTAGGTTGATCGTCCGTTGTGTTGTTGGCAGCAGCTCCTTGAAGAAGGCGTTGTTGTTGGTCGTGACGGCGAAGAACGTATGGATCACAGCACAGACAACTGCTCCAGAGACGATGAAGAAGCCGAAGAGCACCGGTAGCAGGGAGCCATATGAGGCAAGATCGCCAAACATTAGCAGCCCGGCTGTGCCAATAGCGCCGCCAATCGAAAATTGGATAACTTTAGACCGGGTCGATTTGTCGGAGCTGTTGACGATGCCGAAGATCAATGAATAACCAGCAGCAGCAGCGCCGGCTTCTGTTGGCGTAAAGACACCGCCATACAGGCCGCCAAGCACACAGACCGGCATTAGCAAAGCTGGCCAAGCACTCAAGGTGGAGCGGCCCAAATGCGAGATGCTGAACTTACCGCCGGGCAGCTTAATGAAAAGCGAGATGCCGATAATGATCACGGCATCCGATACAGCCAGCATGAGGCCAGGCGTGAAGCCAGCGAAAAACAGCGAAACAATCGATTCTTCGGTGATGATGCCGTAAAGAATCAGCGTAATGCTTGGAGGGATCAGAATAGCGATGCCGCCACCGCACGCGATGATGCCGGTCGCCATCCATACGGGATATCCGCGCTTGATCATTTCTGGATAGGCGATGATGCCCATTGCAGCTGCCATAGCGGTGGACGATCCTGAGATAGCGCCGAACATAACGGCAGCCAACAAGGTCGCGTAGGCGAAGCCACCTGGCACCCAGCCAACTAACGCATCCGCGAAATCAAACAACTTCTTGATCAGGCCCGTCTTTTCCATGAGGAAGCCGGCATAGATAAAGAAGGGAATCGCCATCAGCGTGTAGCTGTTAAGAAACTGGAAGAAGGCGCGGAACAGCGCTTTTGACGACAAAAACGGGTCGCCGACAATTACGAGAATCGTTGCGCCAGCGAGCGCGATGCCAATTGGCGCCGCGGCAAGCATGAGACCTATCATTGAGCCGCCAAGTGTCCACATGGGGTTATTTATCCTTGGAAAATGCGGGTTAGCGGATCAGATATCCGTATGGATTTCAGCAGGTGCCCATTCGAACACCTTCTTTCCCATGAGTTCGCGGATGTCCTGGTACAGGTGAAAAACCGTCACCAGCGCCATGAGGGCAAAGGCAGATAGCAGCAGCAATTGGAATGGCCAGAGTGGCAGGAACATGCTCTGCGACATGCGCCCCATCATGAAAGTCCGCTCAACCGCGAAATGGCCCCAGTACACAAAGAAGCTGAAAAAGAACAATGAGAAGCCAGACACGAAAATTCGCGCGATCAGCACGATTTTGCCGAAGCCACGATTACGCAATACATCGGTGAAGGCACTCATCACCAAATGGGCGCGCTTGGCCTGCGTAACGGAAAAGTAGAAAAATACAGAACCAATGATCACATAGATCACGAAGTCCTGGCCCCATTCGAAGACCACGCCGAACATGTAACGGCGAACGATTTCCAAAATTGCAAACAACGTACCAGCCAAAAGGCCTAGCGCTGCAATATTGCCAACGATCTTATCCCTGTCTCTTATACACATCTCCGAGCCCACGAGACCTCTCTACATCTC
>CAJXVF010000098.1 GCA_913060845.1 uncultured Alphaproteobacteria bacterium
CACCTCTCTATTCGTCGGCAGCGTCAGATGTGTATAAGAGACAGGAATGGCGCTTTCAGATTAAGGTCCAGCACAACGTCATACAGGCGCTCGTCAACACTGGTCAGAGTCTCATAGAGCGGCGACTTGCCCGCATTGTTGACGAGGATATCAACCCGTCCAAACCGCGCATACGCGGCCTCAATCAACGCATCGCATTGATCCCAATGGGAGATATTGACCGCAACCGGCAAAGCCTGCCGGCCAAGCGCTTCGACTTCTGCGCATACGGCTTCACAAGCTTCCAGCTTACGGGAGGCGATGATGATATCGGCACCTGCTGCCGCCATACCAAGCGCAATCTCCCGGCCAAGGCCGCGGCTACCGCCGGTGATCAGCGCCACTTTGCCGGAGAGATCGATAATGTGCTTCGGTCCACTCATCAGCCCGCTCCCAGGATCAGCGAACAATGAGACGACATGATGCCGCCTTCATTGTGCACAAAGGCCCGCTCCCGCTTCGCGACCTGGCGGCCTTCAGCATCGCCGCGTAGCTGGCGCGCAGCCTCAACAATGGCGAACAATCCACCTGCCGCCCCTGCATGCGCATGGCTCAACATGCCACCATGGGTGTTGACTGGGAATTTGCCGTTGAAATTGGTTTCTTTCGACAAGAACAATTCCCCTGCTTCTTCTGGCGTGCCAAACCCGGCCTCAGACATCTCGATCAAGGGGGCAGGTGTGAAGCAGTCATAAAGTTCAGCAAAATCGATATCTTTCGGGCTAAGTTCCGCCATTTTATATGCAGCAGCACCTGATTGCTTGCCACCGAATTCCGTCAGGCTGGGCGCGGCCATAATGTGTTCATGGGTATGAAACTCACCAAACCCCAGAATATCAACGGGCTGCAATGGCATATCCCGCGCCCGGTCCGCCGCCGTAATAATCAGCGCGCCGCCGGCATCAGAAATCAGGCAGCAGTCCAAGATGTTCAGCGGTGTTGCAATGGGCTTAGATGCCAGCACGTCCTTAATCGTAATGGGTTGGGACATGTTAGCATTCGGGTGCAAGCCAGCATGAAAGCGCCCGTTTACGGCGACTGCGGCCATCATTTCACGGGTAACGCCGGTTTCATGCATCAATCGATTTGCGATCATGCCGTAGAAAGCCGGGATCAGCGGGCCATAGATCTTTTCGTAATATGGATGGCCGACGCTGGAGAGTGCTGCAACGGCTTCATCCCGTGTCTGCCCTGTCGCCCAATTTTCACCAACAACGACCAATACGTTCGTCGCAACCCCTGTCGCTACGGCCTGGACGGCATGGTTCACAAGTGCGGCTGGCGTAGCACCACCAAGCACCATGGATGAGAGATAACTTGGCTGAATGCCTAGATATTCGGCAACGACCGTGCCGAACATGAAGTAAGGCTCCGTCATCGAATAGGCTGTCAGCAACCCATCAATGTCACTGGGGCGAAGGCCCGCTTCATCCATAGCTTGCTTTGCTGCTTGTGCGGCAAGACCGATACCAGATTGACCGGGGACTTTGCCGATTTCAGATTCGCCAACGCCAGCAATGCTGGCCGCGCCTGAGAGCATGTGTTTCGCCATGGCTCAGCGCTCCTCCCGCAGGAATTGAGGCACGTTTATGCCCTCACCACGCGCTTCGAAGACACAGCGGACTTTGTCTCCGATCGCCACACCAAGCGCATTTGGACCGATGATATTTGTCATCATGCGCGCGCCTTCCTCCAGATCGATCAAGGCGACGACAAAAGGTGTCAGCGGCCTATATCCAGGCTCTGACGCGCGGTGGACAATGCTGAAACTATGCACCTCACCCAAGCCAGACGCTTCAAACCATTCTACATCCGCAGCATCCCAGGTGGCTGGTGATATCTGGCGGGGATAGAACCAGACTTGGCCGCTCTTCCGGCAGCGCTGAAGCAACAGCCTGCCTTCCGCAGCCCCGTCCCAATAGGGCGCATTGTCAGCGTTCCGTCGCGGGACAGGCAGAGGTGGATCAGGGGTATAAGCTTGTTCGGTCAACGCATCAGTTCCTTATGCTAAGCACAAAAGGATATGACGCCGTGTCAGGTCTCGCTAGGGCCAGCGCCATAGGCAGCGGCAAGGGCGCGGTCCCGTAGATCATGCGCCCCGCGTGTAAGGCCATAGGGATGCGCAAACACTGCCCAGTTCACATCGGCAGCAGCCAGAAGCGCTTGCCAGCCTGCATCATCCAGAGCCAAAGCTTGCGTGACCGCAATTTCTTCGGCCAATTGCGCCGCTTCAGCCTTGCTAGCCTCTTTTAGAAACTGAACTGCGGGTGCTGGCCAAGGTGCATTCCCCTCATCCCAGTCCTCATTGGCATAGGCCTTCAGAAGCTGCCACAGCATGCCATCTTCGGAAAGCGACGGTGGCGCGCTACTTCTCGACATAGGCCGTTAGCAAGCGGTAGCTCTGCTTGCCTTTGCTTGTCCATTTTGTCAGCACCACTTCGGCCGTGTTGCCTTGGCGTCGATCACCACCGCGATAGGCGATGCGGCCGATTGGTTTGTCAAAGAACCGGCGGAGGGCCAAGCGTCGTTTGCTATCATTATCCGCGAGCCATCTTTGTACGCGCGGCTTATTCGGCTTGTGATTGATAGTTCGCACAATCGCGATGGCTGCCGATTCAGTGTCAAAGAAACCGGATGCGACGCTCTTATCGTCCCGTTTAATCCGGTCTTCCAGATCGTCATAGGACTTGCCAACATGGCGGGCGATTGTGTGGCCGCGATGTTTGCCACCCTCTTGCGCTTTCAGCCAACGAACCGCCTGGGCGACAGCGTCATCCCGATTGCGGACAGGCGTTACAGACCGTGCTTCAGTGGTCTGCTGCTGCGCCTCAACCGGAGGCGGCGCTGCATTCTCCGCCTTGCTTTTGGCAAGGCGTGGATCGTCTCCCTGAAGGAAGGCGATCAGCAGCGCTACCCCCAAGGCTATGAAGGATAGAATTATTCGCTGGGTCTTAAGATCAATGTTGAAGCGTTTAAACACTGTTCGCCCTGCGCCTATTGATTAAAGCTTGCCGTATGCCGCCGTGAACCCACGGAGCGAAACATTCAGATTGAGCTTCTGTCGGCGAATATTCTGCATGCCGATCACTGCCTTTGAGCCGCGCTTCAAGGCATTGACCTTGCCAGCAGCAAGCTGGATCTGCGCAAGGCAGCCGCCTTTGAGGCAGAACTCAAAATTTACCCGGTCAGCCTTGCCGCCATCAATGCCGAATGTCAGGCCTGGACGCAGCCAAACGCCAAGCGGCGCGCGCAGCGACAAGATAACGCCAGACAGATTGGGTGGCTTCGCAACAACGACTTCCATCAGCGGATTGCCGTTTTTCGGGTCTTTGACGTTCTGAACCATGCGGCAGAGACGACCAGCCTGCGGGTTCTGTACGCATTCAACGGACCAATCGCCACTTTGCGTCCGCTCGACGTTCTGTTCCGCCTGCTGTGCCGAAGCTGGGAGCGCGCCAATGGAGCTGGCGATAAGGCCTGCGGCCAATGCAATTATGACTTTACGCATATGCGAAGCCTTTCCTCTTAGGAATTAGGTGTTCATTCGGCGGGACACTGCCTTGAACCACCCCTTAGATGCAAGACCAATCCGCATGATCCGGTCCATTATTACAGCGAATTAAAGTCTGCTGCTTAAGGGTGCTGGCGGCCAAATCGGATATGCGGGAAGGCGCTGAACTCACTTGGGCTGTACACCGGCGGCGCCGAAGTCAGATAGCTTGAATCCAACTCCGCGAAGGACTGAACGCCGAGCAGGCCGAGTGCCGACTCACATTCACGCTCCAACAGTTCCAACATGCGGACCAAGCCATCGATGCCGCCAGCGGCTAGCGCATAGCCTTGCATTCGGCCAATGCCAACAACGTCTGCACCCAGGATCATTGCTTTTACGATGTCCGTACCGCGGCAGAACCCACCATCGACTGCAATTTTAGCTTTGCCGCCAACGGCTTCAACGACCTCCGGGAGCACGTCAATGGAACCTCGACCAAAGTCGAGCTGACGGCCGCCATGGTTAGAGACATAGATGCACTCAACGCCATATTCGACGGCCTTAGCAGCGTCTTCGGCTGTTGCAATGCCTTTTAGGATCAGCGGCATGTCGTGCTTTTCTTTGAAGCGCGCGACCTTGGCCCAATCAAAGCCAGACTGGAATTTTTGTCCGCTACCGCCCCGGCGCCGCCCAGCTGGCAGATATCGACGCACAATGTCCCGCTCGCGCCTGGAATAAACTACGGTATCCACCGTGATGCAGAACGCGCGATATCCGGCGTCTTTGGCGCGGACGGCGGCATCATCAACAAAAGCGTCGTCACCGCGCACGTAAAGCTGGAACAGCGTTGGCTGATCGACGCTAGCGGCAACGGTTTCCATATCCGGCTGGCAGACGGAGCTCAGCATATGGTCAACACCGAACGCATCGGCCCCTTTAGCCGCCGCGACACCGCCACCTTCGGCAAAACTCTCCAGGCTGCCAATCGGCGCCAGGAGGACCGGAATACGCAAATCGCGGCCAAGAAAGCGCCCCGTTACATTAGATGTAGTGACGTCTTGCAGGACGCGAGGCCGGAATGCCAAGCAATCAAGCGCCAAGCGATTACGAAGATATGTGGTCTCGGTTTCAGCCGCACCCGCCAAGTAATCCCAGGTCGTATCTGGCAGGTTAGCGCGAGCGCGTTCTGGGAACTCCTGAAGTGTGAGGAATTCAGGCGTAATATATCCACCGCCGGTCAGGCTGGATTGAGTCAGTTTGGTCATGCCGCAAGAAATCCTGTTTCAAGGTCAAATCGAATCCGCAGCTTCGATTTTGCCCGGCAGGGAAAACTTCACAAGGGCACCCGGTCCAGCCTCTGGCGAGCGCGCGGTAATCGTGCCGCCAGGGGCATTTATTAAACGTCGCACGCCCAGCAACCCGAAACCGACACCCTTGCGGACCTTGCCTTCTTGCAGCAACGCGCCCGCATCGCCTTGAAACCCAGTGCCATAATCACGAACTGAGAACTCAATCGCATTGCCGCCATCCGGTGATGCAGAAATCGACAATTTTTTCAGCGCGTCGCCAGAATGCCTGAAGGCATTGTCAATTAGGTTCCGAAGCACAATCTGCAATGCCGTCTCGTCAGCTGTAATGCGAACATTTTCTACCTGCACGTCATGGGTAGCTGTGGGATCGAGCTTAACCAGGACTATTGTGCACAATTCGCGAAGGCTAAATGTGCTGACACTCGCCTCTAAATCCGTCGCCTGCGCATGAGCAAGCAAATCTGTAATCAGCGTCTTCGCGTTGGCCGAAACATCATCAAGCATCTTAATGATCTCGATTTTGCCATCGTTGTGGTCCTCAAACCCTTCACGCAGCATATCGAGCAACATTGTGATCTGCCGCATCGGCGCACGCAGATCGTGGGCTGCCAACTTTACAAAATTTTCAATCTCGCGCATTTGCGTTTCTGCATCGATCCGGGTTTCCCGAAGCGTTTGCTCGCTTGAGATATCTGCTGAGGTCCCTACGAGAAAGACGACATCGCCGTCATCGTCAAATACAGGCTCCAGATGCGTCCGCACTGTGCGTTCCTGGCCACGCAGCGGCAACGTTAGCTCATAGCTGACAGGGCGTCCGCCAAAGATTGTCTGGACATGCCGGGCATAAGCCAGCGATCCGAAACGTCCGCCGTAAATCTCCTCAGCGGTCTTGCCAATCACATCCTCGATAGCAAAACCTGCGATATCACAGGCAAAAGCATTGAATGCGGCATAGATAGGTCGCTGATTATCATCAACCTTAAGTACAAATATAGGCGACTTCACACAATTGAATGCATCAAACGCAGCGGCGGCCATTTCTACATTCACATTCAACGATTTAGAGGCGGCCATCAGCACAACTTTCCTTTTCTACCCAGGCACTTAGAATACCCAAGCAGCGAACGTTAGCGGCGGATGCCTCACAACATTACCGCCAAACAACTACTCGTCTGAAGGTCGTTCTATCCTATAAATCGTTCAGATCGGTTAAGCTCATCATTAAACGTACGGAGCGTGGCTTGAACGCGGCCAAAGATGCTTTCTGGCGGATAATCGCCGCTGTCATCCGGCTCACCCGTTGGCGTTGAAAGCAGCTTTTTCAAGGCGTCGGAAAGTGATTCCGCTGTCCAGATGGAGAATGTTCCGGCAGCGATAGCGCTTGTCACTTCCTCATCCAGCACCAAACTATCGGCATTGCTCGCAGGCACGATGCAGCCTTGAGTTCCGGTCAATCCGCCAGCTTCAACGCAAGTACGGAAGAATCCTTCGACCTTGTGATGCACACCGCCGACAGACTGTGCCACGCCGAGCTGGTTCATTGATCCCGTGATCGCGATGTCCTGGCGTGCGGGCAGTTGCGTTAAGTCAGAGATGATCGCAACCGCCTCCGCCAAGGTCGCGCTGTCGCCTTCTACGCCGCCATAATTCTGCTCGAACGTCATAGACGCCGTGAAGGATGGCGGAATGCGGCGGGCGAACTGGCCAGCAAAGTAGCCTTGCAGGATCATCGCTGCTTTCTGCTGGATAGGCCCGCCCATGGAGACGTCACGTTCGATATTCAGCACGCCACGGCGACCGATATAAGCGCGCGCCGTGACACGAGACGGACCGCCAAAAGAGTGATCGCCCTGGCTACGGACCGTCAGCCCGTTCACCTGTCCAATCACCTCACCCTTAACGTCTATCTTGATCGCGCCTTTTTGGATTGCCTCTTGTGAACGATCCTCAACCCGTTGATCCCGGCGGAGTTTGGCTGCGCGAGCGGCCTGGATATCGTCCTGCTCAATCGTGTCCTTGCGGCCATTACTGCGTGCAATAATGACGGCTTCCGCAATGAGATCATCCAACTTTTCGAAGCGCGCGGAGACTTTGGTGCGGTCCGCAGCCCAGCGGCTTGAAATCCCGAAAAGTTCCGTCAACGCACCTTCAGAACACGCGCACGATCCACGCTTCTCAGCCATCTGCTGTGCTACCGCGCCAAGGCATGAAAGATTGGAAGCGGTCGCCTCCATATCAGAATCGATATCGGCCTTGATCTTGAAATAGGCCTGAAATTCAGGGTCCGCCGAAAAGAACGTGTAGTACCAGCGCGGCGCGCCGACGATCACGACTTTCAGCTTCAAAGGAATTGATTTTGGCCGTGGTGCCCCGGCAATTGGAATTCCGTTGAAACGATGCAACTCCTCAATCTGGATCACGCCATCCCGGATCGCACCTTTCAGGAACTGCCAGACGAGCGGCTGGGATGCGAGCGCTTCTGCGCGCAGCACCAAGACGCCGCCATTCGCCCGATGCAGCGATCCAGCACGGATCAGAGAGAAATCCGTGGTAACCCCTGCCCCGGCCTGACGGTATTCCAATTGCCCAAACAAGTTCTGATATGTCGGATTGGCTTCCAACACGACATTGGGATGTTCATCGTCAGCGTGGTCGACTAACAGATTAACTGCGTAGCGGATTTCCGGCGGCTGGAAACCCGGCTGCTTTGCAGCTTCCGCGCCGAACTGCTGCAAGTTCTCAACAGCATCTTCTTTCAAAGCGTCCAGCCAGCGGGCAATGCCGGTGTGTTCAGTGAATTCAAGCTTGACGCTATCTACGAGTAACGCAATTGCAGCCTCCGCAATCGTCTTACTCATGCCTTGGGCTTGCTCTGCAATCTTCTTCTGTTCGCCAGCTGTCTCTTATACACATCTGACGCTGCCGACGAATAGAGAGGTGTAGATCT
>CAJXVF010000099.1 GCA_913060845.1 uncultured Alphaproteobacteria bacterium
TTAAATCACAACCTCAAATCTGGGCCATAGGTGCTGACGGGGAACAATATCATAAACGCATGCGGACTGCAGCCTCATGCCTTCCGCCGGCCCACTGTGGCGAGGCCGAAGACGCAGAGGGCGCCAGCGGCACCGAGGCATGCGGTGACGGGGACGACGAGGTCATATCCGCCTGCAGTCCAAATTAATGCGCCGAGATATGGGGCGATGGCGAAGCCGGCGAGATAGGGCAGCGCCAGCCAGCCGGAGATTGCGCCGAAGCCAGTGCGGCCCAAATATTCCGCCGTCATCGCGGGCTTCAAAATGCTTGTCAGGCCATATGTGGCACCCTGCAGCATGGCGAAAGCGAAGACCATGGGGGCGGAGGCACCGGCGGCCATCAGAATCAATGAGGCGACCGTTACGCCACCGAATGCGATGGCGGCTGCCATGGCTGAAGATACCCGATGCTCAACCAGCATCAGCACAATCCGCCCGGCGACTTGCATTGGTCCTATGGAAGAGGCGATTAGAATGGCTGTCTCGCGCGGTATTTGGCGCTCTGCTAGAAGCGGCATGATGTGGTTCAGCAGAATGCCGTGGTTTAGCGCCATCATCGGGAAGGCGATGGCGATCAGCCAGAATTGTGGGCGGCGGAGCGCACGCTTGAGCGCATCCCGGTTCTCCGTCTTGGCGTTGGCGGAACGGACGATGAGGTTCGCGTCCTCCAGCATCTTGGCACCCAAATAGAGCATGGGCGCTGCCAGAGCAGCACCAACCACGGCGAATGTGATGACCGTCGTCTGCCAATCATAGGCCTCAGCGATGGCGGCACCTGGCAGAAACGCCACCGGTGAAGCGAACCCGGCGATCAGCGTGATCTTTGTGATGGCTGGCCGGGCAGCTTCCCCGGTCGCACGGGTGACGACGGAAAAGCACGGCTCGTAGAGGCAGAACCCTTGGGCGATGCCAATACCCACCCAGAAAACCCAAAACATCAATGGCGTGCTAGCCGTCGAAAGGGCTGCCAGCGCTGTGCAGCCGAATAGCGCGCCGCAGCTCAAAACAAATCGGCCATAGCCATTGTCGATCAAGCGCCCGGCGATGGGGGACGATATGGCGGCCATGGCAATCGCGATGGTGAAGCCAAGCGCCAGGTCCGTCTTCGCCCAGCCGAGGCTGCGTTCCCATTCCAGCAGCAGTGTTGCGAAAACATAGAACAACGCAGCCCAGATCAGCGTCTCACCTGCGGCAAGGAGAAGGATCGCCTTGCGTGGCGGTTTGGCGGCTGTAGTCGTCACGCAGAATTCTCGCCGTCAAGCCCGGTATAATTGCGGATCGTAAGCGGCTCCTTGAACGTAAGCGTGCGATATGGGAATGGAATTTCGATCCCTGCTTCATCAAGCGCGCGCTTGATGGTAGCGACTGCTTCGTCCCTTGATGGGTGCTCATCTTTGGGCGTGCTGTCGGCCCACCAGCGGACTAGGAAGTCGATAGAGGAGGAATTGAACTCCCGCGCGAATACACCGACGCCGCGCATTTGGTCCCGTTTTTCAACGCTCAGCATGGCTTCCATAATAACGTCCCGGGCCTTGTCAACATCCTCGCCATAAGCGACGCCTACAATGATGGAGATACGGCGAAGCTCCCGGTCGGTTAGAATTTTGACCGGGTTTTTGAAGATGAAACTGTTCGGCACCAGGATCAACTCGCCAGAGCGTTTGCGCAAGAAGGTGTCTCGGATCGAAATATGCTCGACCTGGCCGGACAGACCCTCACATTCAATGTCGTCGCCGATCCGCGTGGGTTTCCGCATCAGGATTAGGAAACCGGCGAGGAAGTTCTCAAAGATATCTTTGAAGGCAAGGCCTATAGCGATGGAACCAAGGCCAAGGCCTGCGAGCAGTTTTGTCGGCGTGAGGTTGGGGGCGATGATCGTTGCGGCGATAAGGAAGCCCAATAGCCAAATCGCTATCCTGGCGAGCTTAACAATTGCATCGATCAGCGATGGCCGTGCGCGCGACCGGCGCATCAACCGCTCTAGTATTCTGACGACGAGGAATGCGAACGCACCTGTGATCAATAGGATGACAAAGGCCGCGATGAAGTTCGGCAGCAGGGCGATCATGCTTTCCGCCAAGCCGTTCAGTTGGTCACTGACAATTTGGAGAGGTTTGACAGTCAATTCCACGGGAAAAGCATCTCCTGATCGGGCCACTACCATTGATTGGAACCACAGCAGCCAGCAATGGTTTGCATACCGAGCCGCCTCTGCATTGTATAGATGCTGTTCTGGCGTATTCGACTTGAAGGACACAAAGCGCGTGAAACGAATGCAATTTGCGGCCATTTGGTTGCTTGCCGCCTTGGTTTGGCTTCCAGTGGGGGCACAGGAAAGCCCACCGCCAGCGGATGAAGTGGTGGCACCAGTTCAGGCTGTCTCGGTTGAGCCGGTCGCGCGGGATGATGAGATCGCTAAGCGTATCCAAGAGATCCTGCAGGCGACGGGTTGGTTTGAGAATGCTCGCGTGTCGGTCGATGATGGCGTTGTGTTCATCGACGGCGTTACGGCAAGTGCAGAGCGCCGTGCCTGGGCGCGGGAAATGGCGCAGAAGACCCAGGATGTGGTCGCTGTCGTCAACAGGGTCACTGTGGAGAAAGAGGTCGAGTGGAGCTTTGAGCCGGCCTTCGACCAAATCACGGCTATGGTGCGGTCGATTGTTCAGGCGCTGCCGTTGATTGTTTTGGCGCTTATTGTGTTGCCGCTGGCTTGGATATTCGCGTCTTTGATCGCACGGCTTGCGCGGCATCTCATGCGAAATTCAACACCGTCACCATTCCTTCGGGATATCCTGGCGAGAGCGATTTCGCTGCCGGTCTTTTTTATGGGCCTTTATATCGTTCTGGAAGCCGCAGGCCTGACGCGGTTGGCGGTATCTTTGGTTGGCGGTGCTGGCGTTTTAGGCATCGTGATCGGTTTTGCGTTTCGGGATATCGCGGAGAACTTCCTGGCAAGCTTGCTGCTGAGCATCCGTCGTCCGTTTCGCGCTGGAGATTACGTAAATGTGGCGGAATACACCGGGTATGTGCAGAGCATGAACACCAGAAGCACGCTTTTGTTGTCGCCAGAGGGCAATCATGTGCAGGTGCCAAATTCCACGGTTTTTAAAAATGTGATTACCAATTTCAGCACGGCACCTACCCGGCGGGAGGTGCTTACTGTCGGCATCGGTTACGACGCCCAGGTGGCTGATGCGCAGGATATCATTATTGGTGTGCTCTCAAACCACGCAGCTGTGATCGCCGACCCCAACCCGCTGGTATTGGTAGACGAGCTTGGTAGTTCGACCGTGAACCTCAAGATTTACTATTGGTTTGATGGAGAGAATTTCTCCCAGGTGAAGGTCAAATCGGCAATCCTGCGGCTGATTAAGAAGGCGCTTGTAGAAGCGAATATTTCAATGCCCGATGACGCGCGGGAGATCATCTTCCCGGACGGTGTGCCGGTTAAGATGATTGAGGCATCGGCGGTGTCCGACGCGCCGCCGCCCGCTGCTCCGCCCGTAGAATCCAATGCGTCGGCGACAGAGTCAGAAGGCGATCTCAGGAATGAACGGGCCGAAGTGGAGGAGCATGCTGGTGCTGCGGCTCCAGAGGATCAGGGAACTGATTTGCTGGCGGACAAGAACGCCTAACCGCCCCGAACTTCCGGGTTAATCATGTTGATGGGCGATCCGGCGGTATAGGCTGCTATCTGATCAAATATGTCGCTGAATTGCAGATTATATTCGTCCTGCGCCACATATCCGATATGGGGTGTGGCGAGGACGTTTGGGTGCGCGATGATGGGGTTTTCAGTAGGCCCGCCCGGTTCGGTTTCATAGACATCAACTGCTGCGAAGCCGGGACGGCCTGCATTCAGGGCATTTAACAGTGCATCCGGCTGGATGAGTTGTGCGCGAGATGTGTTCACCAGTAGCGCATCTGGCCGCATCTGGCTTAAATCCGTCGCTGTGATCGCACCCGTCGTATCTGGTTTTAGGCGAATGTGCAGGCTGATGATGTCCGGCTCGCTGAAAAACGCCTCTCGGCTTTCGGCGACATTGGCACCGTCAGCTATGGCCCGCGCGCGCCCGGCCTCAGATGCCCACCACACAACGTTCATGCCGAACACGCCGGCATAGTCCGCCAGCGCTTTGGCGATCCGGCCATAGCCGTAGAGGCCAAGTGTGCGGCCCCTGAGAGAGCGCCCGACGCCCATCTGCCAATTCCTAGCTTTGAGGGACGCCTGCTGCTGCGGGATTTGCCGGAAGGACGCTAAAATCATGCCCCAAGCGAGTTCTGCCGTCGCAAAAGATGGCGCATCGGCATGCATATCGGAGCAAAGCAGCACATTGTTCCGGGTGCAGCCTTCAACATCAATGTGAGGCCATACGCTGCGTTGGCTGATGAGCTTAAGGTTCGGCAGCCGGTCCAGCAGCGCGCCTGAAATTTTGGTGCGTTCACGGATCGAGACCTTTGCATAAGCCCCCATTCTGAGCGGGGCTCTGCTTGCAGCCTTTCTTCAGGCTCCAATGATACATTTTCAGCCGATTTGGAGCCGGTATCAGTCTTTTAAGACAGTTTTGTCACTGTCTTTCCAGTTTTTGGGCGCAACTATCCTGTCGGCATTGGGGCTGGAACGCCAAACCGCTGCAGGAACTTTGCCGCTTTCTGGATGTTGTGTGCGATCGCGGCCGTACCGAAAAAGGTGAGATTTTTGGCTAGGCCCAAAAAGCGGGTTCGCGCCAGACCATAATGGTGCTTGTAGGTCGCAAACGGGCGCTCGCCGGTGCTCCTGGTCACGGCGATTTTGGCGTTGCGGGCTTTATCATCCTCGCTGAGCGGTCGGCCGCGATACCCTTTGCGCTGGACGTGGTCTTGGATGCCGAAACGCTCCAGTTTGTCTCGCGTTTTCTGCGAACTGTAGGCGGCATCCGCGTAAAGCGCTGCCTCGTCACCGAGCAACAGGGTATCCCGTTCCTGGCTGTCGTGAACATTGCCAGCAGTAACTGTTTGGCGATGGATGAAGCCGTCTTCATCGACACCAGTGTGCACCGAAAAACCGTATGTCGCCTTATTGCGGCCACGGCTGTCGGCTTTGACATGCCAACCGGCGTCTTCATCGCGCGTCGGCGCGCCATCCTTGGTCTTGCCGGCGCCGGACTGGGCGGCTTCAACCGCTGTCGCATCAATGATATTGACCCGGCCTTCGGTGATGATGATGTGTTTGGCCTCCAGCTGCCGATTGACCTCAGCCAACAATAACTCCCAAACATCATGGGCAACCAACGCGTTGCGAAACCGGCCTATCGTGCTGCTATCTGGCACTGTGCCGTCAAGTTCCAGGCGGCAGAACCGCCGGAACAGCAAATCCCGGAACAAACATTGCACGAGTTGTTCGTCCGATAGCCGATACCAGATGCCCAAAAGCAGGCTGCGAAACAGGGTCAGCAGTGGATAGCTTGGACGACCCGTCTTCGCCCCATAAATCGAAGCCATTAGCCGTTCCAGTTCGGACCAGTCAATCACGGCCTCGGCAGCATCCAAGCCGTGCAAAATCGGATGATCCAAATTGGCAGCCGATACGAAAAGCGGCGGTTGCGTCATGAATGTCTTTTGCATCACCATTTCTAGCAAAATTTGGCAAAAATGGCGAGTTATGCAAAGGTCTCGGATCAAAACCAGCGCCTCAGTATCCGCCAGTCGGTCGGCCAAACCGGTCTCATCCTGGACATGGTCATTCCAGATTGTGACGTCATGGCCGTCCAGCTTTGGGAAGCAGGGCAGAGTGCGGATCGTGTCGAAATAGTCGTCGAGGATGCTGATTTTCATGGCCCCGAAACTATCGCAGCAGATCAGCCAGGGGCAAGCGCTTCTGCTTCGAGCAGACTCACCAGATTACCGAGGCAAGCTTTCCAACCTGCCGTGACGCCCTCGGTCGTTTTGGGATTGGAGTGTCGGACCTGCACGAGTGTGCCGCCTTCTGTGGGCTGCATCGTTACAGCTACGGTGGAATCTGGCGTTGCTGTCCTCTGGCCATCCGCGTCTTCGCTCACGTGGCGCCAACTGAAGACCAGCCGGGACGGCGCTTCAATTTCGACATAGGCTCCTTCAAGTGCCGCATAAGGCTGGCCAGGGCCGCTGAAAATGAAACGCCAGATGCCCCCTTCCCGCAAATCAACTTCTGTCGAATGTAGGGAGCCGGGCTTGGGGCCAAACCATTGCTTTAGGCGGTCTGGGTCAGTCCAAGCGCGCCACACTTTCTCAATCGGTGCAGGATAGGCGTTCTCAGCAAAGACGACTTGGTCAGCCAGATTTGTTTCAGTCATCAAACATCCTCATTTTCGTCTTGCAGGAATTCGCCGAGTGCTTCCAATTGGTGATCCCAGAAGCGCTGATAATCATTCAACCAATTGACCGCCTCACGCATGGGCGAGGCTTCAATTCGGCAATAACGGGTGCGGCCACGCTTCGTGACGGAAACGAGACCGGCATCGCTCAACACACGGACATGCTTGGACACAGCCGTGAGTGACATTTGGAACGGTGCGGCGACTTTCGCTAGCGGCGCTTCGCCTTCCGCCAAGCGCGCAACGATGGCGCGGCGGGTGGTGTCGCTGAGTGCGGCGAAGGTTTGGTTCAGGTCTGTCACGTCAGGCCTCATAATAGTGAACTTATGGGTTGATTATACGGATGATGCAGATAATAGTCAACCAATAAGTTCACAAATGGAGACGGCACGATGAAGCTTTATGACGCAATGGCCCCGAACCCGCGCCGGGTGCGCATCTTCATGGCTGAGAAGGGCATTGAGCTGCCGATTGAGCATCTTGAGTTGATGGAGGGGCAATCACGCAAGCCAGAATTTATGGCGAAGAACTCGCTTGGCGAAACGCCCGTATTGGAGCTGGATGACGGGCGCTACCTGACGGAGAGCATCGCCATTTGCCGGTATCTGGAGCATCTATATCCAGAGCCCACGCTATTTGGCAAAACCGCAGAAGAACAAGCATTCGTCGAAATGTGGACGCGCCGGATGGAGCAGCTGATCATGGGCCCGTTCGGCGCATTCGGCATTCACAGCTTTGAATTCTTTGCCGACAAGATTGAGCAAGTCCCAGCCTACGCCGAAACCCAAATGCGCCTGATCCCAAAGCGTTGGGCTTGGCTCGATACCGAAATCTCGGATGGTCGCCCGTTCATTGCTGGCGATGCTTTCAGCGTTGCGGATATCACCGGTGCCGCCACGCTGATGATCGCGAGCTTCATCAGCTATGAGATTCCGGCTGATCTGAAGCATGTCAGCGCGTGGGCAAATCGTATTTAGAACCGCCCAAGTGGCAGTAGCTAAGCTTAGTTGAAGCGAACCTGCACTTGGCCGAAGCCCCCGAACTGGCCGGTGCAGGCATTGCCTGGCTTCGCGAGCAGCATGTGGCTACAGGTGCCGGTGCTGACAACATCGCCCGCCTGGATCGCCATGCCGTCCCGATTAAGGCGGTTGGCGAGCCAGGTCGCGGGAACCAATGGATGGTTGATGGCGTCGCCGGCATTGCCCTGTCTCTTATACACATCTCCGAGCCCACGAGACCTCTCTACATCTCG
>CAJXVF010000100.1 GCA_913060845.1 uncultured Alphaproteobacteria bacterium
CGAAGCTTCTTCACTGCATGCGGCTATGAACCGGAATGATCCAAATCCGCTCTAGACACTGATAAAGTACACCTAAAAGAAGTATTTAAGAGGAAAACGGCGAAATAGCCTGGCCACTCTACCCGCCAATGCCTTCTAACTTTGGCAGCCAATTGGTCTTGCACCAATCGGCGATTTCGGTGCCGGTTGCTTGCCACACGCCGTTATGGCTCATGATGTAGGCTAGGGTTTCATCCAGATATTTCAGCCGGTGCGGTTGGCCGTAAAGGTATGGATGCAAGCAGAGCGGCATGACGGTGCCGGAGTGCTCGCCCTCGGCATACATCACGTCGAAATAATCCCGCATCATCCGGGCAAACTCTTCGCCCTCGGTCTGCCAGCGGTAAACAACGGCGTCGTTTACATCCATGGAATAGGGGATGGAGACGAGGTCACCTTTGGCGGTACGCACCCGCATTGGTTGGTCATCATGGTAGAAATCCGTGGAGAAGCTGATGCCATTTGCGGCACAGGCTTCCCCGCCCCAGTATGTGCCGCTCGCGGCGGGGCCGAACCAGCCGTTCAGTTGGCGGCCTGAATATTTCCGGTATGTGTCGACGCAATCCTTGATGACGGCATGGGTTTCAGCCTCATCCAGGTTCCACATATAGCGGCTGTTATAGAGACCATGGCAGATGTAATCATAGTCCCGCGCTTCCATCGCTTCCCAGATATCCGGGTAGTGCTCGATGATGCCAAAATTCAGGCTGACGGTGCATTTGATGTTGTGTTTGTCGAACACATCAAACATCCGCCACACGCCAACGCGATTGCCGTAATCCCGGATGCCATAGCCCAGCACATCCGGTGCGGGCATGCGCGGCCAGGGTTTGCGGACATTGTTGAACGTCGGCATGTATTCGTAATGCTCAATATTCGGCAGCACCCAAAGTGCGACCCGCGCGCCGCCGGGCCATTCCAGCTTGGGGCGGTTTTCGTATGGAACGAACGGAAAGCGGTCGGCGACGTCTTTTGCGGGGTGCATGGTCGTCTCTCCTTAATCCGTCCGGCCAATAACAAGCGCATCGACCGCGACTGCGCCCTTGCCTTTGGGGCGGACGAGGAATGGGTTCACATCGGCCGTTTCTAGCGTATCGGCATTGGCGGCGGCGAAAGCCGACAGTTTGGCCAGCGCTTCCGCCAGAGCGTCTACATCTGAAGGCGGCGCACCGCGTACGCCATCCAGCATGGCGCGGCCTTTCACTTCGCCGATCATCTCATGCGCGATATCTACGCCAAACGGCGCCACACGGAAGGTCACGTCTTTCAGGACTTCAACGAACACCCCGCCAAGCCCGAACATCACCGTTGGCCCAAACACTGGGTCACGGACGACACCCATAATCGTCTCAACGCCATCGTCGATCATGGGGGCGACCATAATGCCGTCCACATGGGCGTTCGGCGCATGCTGCTTGGCGCGATCCATTAATGTGCCGAAGGCTTCGCTGGCGGCGTCGGCATCCTGAACGTTCAGAATAACGCCGCCGATTTCGGATTTATGCAGAATATCAGCAGAAACGATCTTCATGACCACCGGATAGCCGATGCCGTTGGCGGCTTCTGCCGCGGCATCAGCCGATGCGACGGTGCGTTCATCCACCATCGGCAAGCCATAGGCGGCGAGCATGGCCTTCGATTGCGTTTCATTGAGGGCTGCACCCTTGGCAACCGGTGGTGCATCGCCTGGTGCCACTGGTGGCGCATCCCCACCGCCGGATTTTGCAAAGGCCTGGCCAAAGTGAGTCAAAGCCGCCAGTGCATTAATGCCGCGTGACGGGTCTTCGAACACCATGAAGCCGCATTCTTCCAGCTTCGCCGTCATATCCGGGCGGGATAGGAAGGATAGGGCCATGGCGCGGTCGTGATACTTGGCGCCGATTTCTTTCAGCTGCGGCAATATCTTTTCCATCAGCATTTCGTTCAGGCCGACAGACGTCCCGAAGCAGATGGAGGATTGGTATCCGCCCTCATCCATAAGCGCTTCATACATGGGCTTCATAAGTGAGGCGTCGTTGATGAACTGCGCCGTCACATCCAGCGGGTTACGAGTGCCAGCAAACGGCACTAATTCGCGCATACGTTTTTGGGTCTCGATGGGCAGCTCTGGAAGGGTCAAGCCTGCATCTGCTGCTGCATCCGCCATGATGACGCCAACGCCGCCGGATACGGTGATAACGCCAAGATCTGGCGTTGTTGGGAACGTGCCGAAGCTGGCTGCATAGGCCACGTCAAACATCTCGTCGATGGATTGGGCGCGGTAGACGTCATACTGCTTGAGTAATGCGTCAAACACAGCGTCTGAACCGGCAAGCGACGCCGTGTGGGATGCCGCTGCAGCCGCACCGATATCTGACCGGCCAACTTTCATCAGCACGACAGGCTTCTTCTGCGCCTGGGCATGGGCCAAAGCCGCTTGGAAGCGTTCCGGGTTCTGAATGCCTTCGATATAGCCCATCACGACTTTGGTGTTCGGGTCCTCCGCCATGTAGGCGAGGCAATCTGAGAATTCGACATCGGACTGGTTGCCCATGGTCGCCCAAAGATTGATGCCAAGCCCACGCTCACGGGCGAGCATGAAGCAATGGGCACCGAACGCGCCGGATTGGCTGGCGATGGAGATACCGCCCGAGTCAGGCCCTTTATCAACCAGACCAGACGTAAACGTTGCGATCATGCCGGTATTGGCGTTCATGGTGCCCATGCAATTAGGCCCCATCACGCGGAGGCCAGCTTCAGCCGCTGCTGCCGCGATCCGGTCCTGGGCTTGTGCGCCGGCCTCATCGATTTCTGCAAAGCCGGAAGACAGGATGATCGCTGCCTTCACGCCTTTTTCTATGCAGGCCTGAACGGCAGGCTCGACCAAGCCTTTTTCCTGCGGCACGACGATGATCGCCATGTCGACTGGGCCATCGACATCATGAATCGAGGCGTAGGACTTGAGGCCCTGAATTTCGGGAGACATCGGGTTGATCGGCAAGACGCGGCCTTTGTAGCCTGCGATCTTCATATTGTTGATCGGGCGGCCACCGATCTTGAGCGGGTTCGACGACGCGCCAAAAATTGCTACGGAATCCGGATTGAAGAATGCTCTAAGGCTCGGCAGATCGAGCGTACCGGTGTCAGTCATGTCGAATATCCCCTCCTGGCGGCGCAGGGAAATTGCGCCACTTTTATCTCAAGCTGGAAGGCTAGCCGTCCGGGCGCGCGGTCACAAGCGCGGGCCGGAACTTAGAGCGATTGGTCATCGGTCGTTTGCAGGTAGCACCCGTCGATGCGCCAAGTGCCGTCTGGCTGGCGAAGTAGGGGGTATATGGCCTTAAAAGCTTTGCCATCTTTGCCGACGACGTGGGCGCGAACAGCACCATGCTCACCCTGGGCTTCCACGGCTTCAACCTCGAACACCTCCGCCTTGATCAGCGCGCTATAGCTGAGGCGGACCATGGCCAGAAAATTCTCCGCAGACCCGAAGCGCTTCTGGATATCGGGTGTGGCGTAGCTGAACGCCTCTTCTGCATCACCGGCGGCAAGGGCGGCGACTTGGGCCTCAACAACTGCGCGAACGGCGGACTTGGCGTTATCGGCGCGTGCGAGCGACGTTGTGAACGTGAAAGCTATGAGTGCGGCAATCAATAAAAGGGCGCGGCGCATAATGTGTCTCCTTTGTTAGCCAGTATACGCAGGATCTTCGCGGATAGATTGCTGAACCGGTTATAGTCACGGAATTGCGATTGGCCGCGTACAGGAGCACCCGTGCAATTCCCATGAAATCCACTATGTAGAGTCAGACAAAGCCCGCATCACGGATCAGCCTGAATGCCGAAAGGCGCAACGTCCAGTAACCCAGCGTTTAAGACACGGCTTTGGCATCGCCGAATTGGGTATTTCCTGCGGGTTCTAGCGGGCCGCCCTGCTGGATGGCGGGCCGTGCCAACGCTTGCGGCTTTCCCACCCGAACCCGATGTCACGCCTGACCCAAGACCGCCAGTGCGGATTTTTATTGGTGCAGAACCTGGCCAGAATCGCGCTGAACGCGTGCTGGTTTGGTCAATACTGAAGCACCGTGACCCGGCCCGGGCCTATGAAGTTTATTTGATGAAGGACCTGGCAGCGTTCGCCAGGCGATACTGGAAAACAGGGTTCACCAATTACCGATATGCCATTCCAGCGTTCGCCGGTGGGAGTGGCCGGGCGATCTATAATGACGCTGATCAGGTGTATTTGGCAGACCCGGCTGCACTGTTTGACCAGCCGATGGGTGACGCTGGCGTGTTGAGCATCGACGACCGTGAAACTTCTGTCATGCTGCTGGACGCTGCGCGCATGGGGGAAGTGTGGCCGAAAGAATTGGCGCTGGAAAACCAGGCGATGCATCGTGAATTCCGTAGTCGCGCCGCTGCCATCTCTGGCCTTTGGGGGCGGATGCCAGCTGAATGGAATGCGCGGGACAGTGAGTACCAACAAGGCCAATCAAAGCTGTTACATTTCACAGCTCTGCATACCCAACCGTGGAAACCGTTCCCGAATGAATTCCGCTATAGCGACCATGCTGCCGCCGATGTTTGGTGTGATCTAGAGGCGGAGGCGGACGCTGCCGGGTTCACAATTTTCACTGCAGCCCGCCCAAGCCCGCACTATCAGACTGTGCTTGACCTGCACGCCCAGATGCATGTGGATGGCGACGCAGGTGCTGGCATTCAGCCTGCGGACATGTTCTCTGGCGTTCAATTACCAAAACGTGCGCCAGAAATATCTGAACTGATCACCGCCCACAATGCCCAAGCGGTTTTGGATTACGGCGCCGGAAGGGCGCTGCCTATGAACCAGTTGCGGGCCGTGCGGATGATCCAGCGTGGGGCATGCTGCCCGCTTGGGGTAACGGCGTAGCGGTTCGCCTGTTCGACCCTGGATATGCACCATTTAGCGCCGAGCCATCTGGCTTGTTTGACGGCGTGATATCGAATGATGTGCTGGAACATATTCCTGAAGAAGATATCCCCTGGACGCTGGACCAGATGTTCCGTCGGGCGAAGTCATTCGTCTACCTGGTCGCGGCCTTTTACCCGGCGCAGAAAACGCTCAGCAACGGCTTGAACGCTCATGTCACCGTCCTGCCGCCGGCATGGTGGCAGCAGGAAGTGGAAGCCGCTGCGCGCCGAACGCCAGGAATCGCCTGGGTGCTGCGCTGCAGGCAGAAGGGCTTGCTAAAAAGTGATGTTCTGTATCGCTCGGATTAGCGCTTACCCGGACGTAGCCACGGCTTGCGCTGCGGGTCGCCTGCGGGAGGCATCAATCGCCGTAATCAGGCTGGCGTCGCGCTTGTAAACATCATCCCGGAACTGGATAACGCCTTTCCGGTCTACCCATGCGGTCAGATATGTCAGGTGGACATTGACGGCGCGCGGCAGGCTAACAGAACGGCGCTTGCCGTCCGCAATTGCCTGATCAAAGCGGGCCTCGGTCCATCGCGGATCATCGGACAGCAGCAGCTTCGCCAATCGGAACGGGTCCTCGACACGAATGCAGCCATGGCTAAATGTGCGGACGGTGCGGTTGAACAGAGACTTGGACGGCGTGTCGTGAAGATAGATGTTAAATTTGTTCGGGAACATGAACTTGACCCGGCCAAGGGCATTTCGACCGCCCGCGTCTTGGCGGAGTTTATACGGGAAACGGTTTGGATTGACGGCATGCCAATCCACTTCACCAGGATCGAGTTCAGGCGCTGTTGCGGCCCAGCTCGCGAATACACGAATGCCCTTGCGTTGAAGCGCATAGGGATCAGCGCGGAGCTGCGGCAGCATTTCCTTCTTTGCGATGCTTGGCGGAATGTTCCAGTAGGGATTGATGACCAGATAGGTCATGCGGTCGCTGAACACAGGTGTCCGATCAGCATCCGACCCAACGACAACCCGGGTTTCATAAACGACTTCCTTGCCGAATACGATTTCGAGCCGGAAATTCGCCAGGTTCACGAACGCGTGCCGCTCACCCAGATGATCCGGCATCCAGCGCAGCCGTTCCATATTGATCACGAGCTGCTCAATCCGCTCGTTCACAGATTGATTAAGCGCAAGCCGGGAGTTGGGGCCAAATGCGCCGTCCGGCGTAAGGCCATGGCGGCGTTGGAAATCTTTGACCGCACCAACCAGCGTCAGATCATAATGATTGTTCTCAGCGTCGATATCTTCGCCGCGTTCAGCCAGGATGCTGCGTAGCTCCGCAATCCTCGGGCCGCGCATACCAGGGCGCAGAATCTTGCCATTGGAGAATTCAGTCCAGCCGCCAAGCCGCTTGATTTCCCTATATCGGGCCAGCGCCATTTTCAGGTTGCGGTAGGCATCCGTCTGTGGGGCCAATCTGTTGAGGACAGGTTGGACGTCATAGGCAGTAGCGGCGTCTGTCATCACCTGCGCAGGGTCGATATCATGGGGATGAACGAACGTTTCTGGATCGACTTCGCTTGGTACTGTGCGGCCAGATGCGAGATCACTCGCCAATTCAACGAAGGCCCAGGTCAGCGCTGCCTCAAGCTTCGCCAATCCAACTTCGTCTTTTGCCAAGAACAGCGCTTGAATAGCCGGCGTGATGTAATTGGCGGGCTCAAGCCCATCTTGCGCGGAGTTCAATACCGCGCGGACAAGGGAAGACGCACGTGGCAGCGGCTCCCGGCTGTTTACCCATACCGGCTGGTATGCGCGCGTTGAGTAGAACCGGCGGACAGCAACGGCTACGGGTTCGCCTGAATTGTCTAAGGCTTGTGGGGCACTGGTTTCCACGGCCTCGCGCAACCGGCCGGCAATTCCTGTAAGGACCGGCGGTGCCAGCAAAGGAATCGTGACTACAGCACCGCCTGCTCCGGGAGCTCCGCCAGGAACCGCATCTAAACGGGAAGGCGTTGGCCGGAGTGCTGATGGCGGTTCTGACGTTGGAGCCAGGGCTGTTGGCGGAGAGGTTAGTGCTGCCCGGTCAATCGTCGCGTCGGCGGGATCAGGGGCAGCATGCACGGCGCTTGCCGCCAAAATGGCAGCTGCCGCAATGCTTCCAAAAATCCCTCCGCGATACGTCATGGCGCGACAATTACCTTTCCGAAGACCTCACGATCTTCAATCATCCGCAGTGCTTCACCGGATTCATCCAGCGAATAAATGCGATCGATGGGCGGATCCATCCGCCCGTCCTGGATCATCGCCATCAGGCTTTCCAGGTCTTCCACGGTCCAAGAATTGGACCCCAGCAGTTTCAGCTCAAACGTCCAGATATACCGGATATCCGTTTTAGGGTCGTAACCGGCAGTAGCGCCGCAGGTCAGCAACTTGCCGCCTCGCTTCAGGGCTTTCAAGCTCGGAACCCAGGTATCGCCGCCAGTGAAGTTCACCATTACGTCAACACCACCATCGAATGAGCGACGATGGGGCTTGCCATATTTAGCAAAAAGCTCCTTCTCGAACGCCTTCTCAATGTAATTTATGCCCCAATCGGCGCCCAGTTCCTTAAGACGACCAATCTTTTCTTCGCTAGACGCGCCAACGATAACTTCGCATCCGGCCATCTTCGCCAAAATCACGCAGCATGTGC
>CAJXVF010000101.1 GCA_913060845.1 uncultured Alphaproteobacteria bacterium
GAGAGGTCTCGTGGGCTCGGAGATGTGTATAAGAGACAGCGCTAAACCTGGAAGACCCGTCTGACGGTTGCGATATCGATTTGGCACCCTTGGAAGCAAGAGAGCGCCCGATTAAGCACGCGCTTTCGAATTCCTTCGGTTTCGGCGGCACCAACGCGTCGCTGCTGTTCCGCGCAGTCTGATCCTTCAAGATGTTACGTGCATTTCTCGCCCTGGCGCTCATCGCGCTGGGGCTTTGCGCGTTCTTTGCGTGGCGCACGTTCGAATCCTTCGATGCGCCTGGGCCGCAGACAGCCGAACAACGCATCTATATCGAACGCGGGTCGGGCACATCTGCCGTCGCTCAGCAGCTTGAACGGCAAGGCCTGATTGAGGACCCGCTGGTCTTCCGCCTGCTGGCCAAAATCGAAAAAAAGGGCGGCAAAATCCGTGCAGGTGAATTCGCGGCACCCGCTAAAGCGAGCCCCCGCGCGCTCCTGACACTGCTGACCGAAGGCCCAACCATCGTCCGCCGTTTCACGGTGCCAGAAGGCGCTTTGACGGTGGAAGCCCTGGCGATTGTGCAAGCGGCAGAGGGCCTAACCGGCGACCTGCCAACGGGCATTCCCGAAGGTGCACTGCTGCCGGAAACCTATCATTATTCCTGGAATGACAGCCGCGCAGACGTCATCGCCCGGATGCGCAGCGCCATGGCCGCAGCCGTACAGGCAGCGATGGCGACCAAACCGGCAAACCATCCCGTGAAGACCGCCGCAGACTTAGTCACGCTCGCGTCCATTATCGAGAAGGAAACCGGTGTCGGCGGCGAGCGAGCATTGGTCTCTGGCGTGTTCGTGAACCGGCTGCGCAAGGGCATGTTGCTGCAATCAGACCCAACGACGATCTACGCTGTCACGCGCGGTGCTGGCCCGCTTGGTCGCGGCCTCCGCCGGAGTGAGTTAGCGCTCAAAGATCCCTACAACACCTATCAATCCGCTGGATTGCCGCCCGGCCCCATCGCCAATCCCGGTAAGGCCGCACTGATGGCTGCGGCCAACCCGGCCACGACCGATGCGCTTTATTTTGTCGCTGACGGCACGGGCGGCCATGCGTTCGCCAAAACGCTCCGCCAGCATAATCGGAACGTCCAGAAGTGGCGCATCATCGAGAGGAAGCGCCGGAAATGACAACAACCCCAGCCAGCATGACCGGCTTTGCCAGGATCGAAGGCAGCACAGATACACTCGCATGGGTATGGGAAGTGCGCTGCGTCAACGGCAAAGGTTTGGATGTGCGGGTGCGGGCACCGAACTTTGTCGAAGGGGCCGAACAGACCGTCCGCAAAGCCGCTGGTGAACGCTTCAAGCGTGGCTCCCTGCAGGTTTCACTGAATGTCGAACGCACAACATCGGCAAGCGCTGGCCGCATTGATCATGCGGCCCTGAATACACTTCTGGTTGACATTGCCAAGATTGATATCCCGCCAGATACCCCCATCGCCCCCGCCACACTCGATGGTATTCTGCAATTGCGCGGCATTATCGTGGCTGATGAAGGTAGCGTGGCTGACGATGGTGCGAACACGGCACCGCTTGCCGATATCCCGGCTTTGCTTGACGCGCTGGATAACGCCCGGCGTGAAGAAGGTGCCCGCCTCACCGCCGTGCTCCGCGATATTCTGGATCGCATCGAAAGCCTGGCAACCGATGCGGCAGGGCTTGCAGACCGTCAGCCACCTGCCCTGGCGGAACGCTATCGTGCGGCGTTGACAGCGCTGATCGCGGACAATGCGGCCGTCCCTGAAGATCGTATCATTCAGGAAGCCGCCGCCCTCGCGGTGAAAGCGGATGTAGCCGAGGAGCTTGAGCGGCTTAAGGCGCATGTGGCGCAAGCGCGTGATCTCTTGGCCGGTCCCGAAGCGGCAGGCAGGCGGTTGGACTTTCTGGCGCAGGAATTTAACCGGGAAGCCAACACCCTCGCGGCCAAATCTGCAGACATCGCCCTTACCCGCGTTGCCATGGAGCTAAAGGCTGCGATTGACGCGCTCAAAGAGCAGGCGCAAAACATTGAGTGAAATCTGAGAGAACTTTGGTCGGAACAGAAGCAGGCGCAATGCAGGACGAACATCTACAACGGCGAGGGCTGATGCTGGTCCTCTCATCGCCATCAGGCGCTGGCAAGACCACAATCTCCCGACGTCTGCTAGAGATTGAGGACGATTTAACCATGTCCGTCTCTGCCACCACCCGCCGCAAGCGACCGGGCGAGACTGAGGGCAAGGACTACTATTTCACCGACAATCAGAGCTTTGGCGAACGCGTAAACCGGGGTGAATTGCTCGAGCACGCCAAGGTGTTCGACTATTATTACGGCACGCCCCGCGCGCCAGTAGAAAAAGCCCTATCTGCCGGGCGCGACGTTCTGTTTGATATCGACTGGCAGGGTACTCAGCAGATTTATGAGCAAGCTGGGGATGATTTGGTCCGGGTTTTCATTCTGCCGCCTTCAACCCGCGCCCTTGAAGCCCGGCTTCGCGCCCGTGCACAAGATAGTGACGAAGTCGTCGCCCGCCGGATGAGCGAGGCCTCCTCCGAGATGAGCCATTGGCAGGAATATGACTATGTCATCGTCAATGACGACCTGGACAATAGCCTTCAACAGGTCCGCGCCATCCTGGCAGCCGAACGCCTGAAACGCACCCGCCAAATTGGCATGGGTGAGTTCGTCAAACTGCTGCGGTCCGGGCATTAGGCTAGGTCCAATCAGCAGATGGCCAGCCGGATTACGCGCGAAGATTCTATTGAAACGCCCTATAGCTGGGTGATCGCCGTCGCTTCACTGGCGACGCTGGCGCTTTCCATGGGTGCGAGCTATTTAGCCGTGATCTCCGTGCCATTCCTGGAGGCTGATTTCGGCTGGTCCCGATCTGCCGCCTCGTCGCTCTACAGTGCGACCACCCTTGGCGCTGGGGTTGGCGGCATTGTCATGGGCTATTACGTCACCAAAGTCGGCGTGCGGGCAGCACTTCATGTAGCCGCCGCTGCCATTCTGGTCGGCTGTATACTGGCAGCGCTGGCGGACTCCCTAACCACACTTCTGGCACCTGCCTTCCTGTTCATTGGCATGGTCGGCATGGGCTGCGGGTTCGCACCGCTGATCGCTAATGCCAGCCTGTGGTTTGACCGGAACCGGGGCCTTGCCATCGCGGTCGTGTCCTGCGGGCAGACGGTGTCCGGCGGCATCTGGCAGGTCGTGTTTGAGCCATTGGTCGTGGCCCATGGCTGGCGGGCAGTCTATATCGGCTATGGCCTGTTCGCCGCCGCCATCATCATTCCGCTCAGCCTGTTCCATCGGGGCGAGCCGCCAGAATTGGCCCGGATGCGCGCACAGACTGCGAGCGGCACGGCCCCAGCTTCCGAACAGCACTTGCCGGAGATCAACAAGAACTTCCTCACATTGCTTTTGGGCTTGGCGATTGTCGGCTGCTGCGTTGCCATGTCGATGCCGATTGCGCAGATGGTCGCCTATTGCTCCACCCTAGGGTACGGCACAGCGGTCGGTGCAGAGATCGGATCCCTGCTGCTGATTTGCTCCGCGATCAGCCGCCTTGCGTTCGGCGTCGTCTCGGACAGGATTGGCGGAGTGAACACGATCCTGATCGGCTCAACCCTGCAATGCGCCATGCTCTCGCTGTTCATATTCTTCGACACACAAGAGCAGCTTTATATCATCGGCGCGATGTTCGGGTTGGTGTTTGGCGGGATCGTGCCGGCCTATGGCATGGCGGTTCGTGACCTCTTCCCGGCGCGCGAAGCGGCGAAGCGCACGGGCTACGTATACTTCTTCGGATATATCGGCATGGGCGGCGGCGGGCTCGTCGGCGCTATGGTTTATGACATCACGTTGAGCTATCCGGCAGCATTTGGCGTTGGCGTAGCATTCAATGTGGCCAATATCGCGCTCATTCTCTTCATCAAGGGCCTGGTGTTCGCGCGCACCCCGAAAGGCCCTGTTTTGGCGGCGGCATGACTAAAAATACGCACATCGACGAGCCCCTTGAGCTGAAACGAGAGGGTACGGTGCTGCATGTGCTGTTCAATCGCCCGGAGCGACGGAACGCCATCACCTTCCAGATGATGCGCTCCTTAACAGAAGCCTTCGAATCCGCCGCATCAGACAAAACCCTCCGCGCCGTCGTACTGCGCGGCAAGGGTGGGCATTTCTGCGCTGGTGGAGACTTGAACCATATGCGCGAGCCGCCTGATGAGGGTGGCCCCGATCCCGTCGCCCGCGCTTACCGCCGCATGGGCGAAGCGCTGATGGCGCTGAATAACCTGCCGCAAGCCGTGATCGCCGCCGTGGAAGGCAGCTGCGTCGGCGGCGGGCTCGGCATGGCGTGTTCGGCGGATTACGTGATTGCGGCAGAGGGTTCGAAGTTCGGCATGCCAGAAGTGCGCGCCGGGTTCATCCCAAGCCAGATACTGCCAAGCGTCGTCAGGCGCATCGGCGAGGGCCAGGCCCGCAGGCTCGCCGTTATGGCGGACATCATTGGTGCGGATGAGGCGCAGCGCATCGGCATTGCCCATGAATGCGTCACCGACACAGCAGCCATGGACGCCGCCATCGCCCGCGCCCTCAAGCAACTACGCTATGCGGAGCCCGCCGCCGTCGCCCAATCTAAGCGCTTGATCGGCACTCTCGCCGGTGACCCGCCAGAAGCAGTGCTGGACGATGCAGCGGCCACAATCTCCCGCCTCCTGCAAAGCGACGCGGCGGCAGAAGGCATTGCCGCATTCAAAGAAAAACGCCCGCCAAGTTGGGCCAAAGATGATGCTTGAGCCACGCGACTGATTCTCGCATAACAGCCGCGCAAACTTCCCGGACCAAAGGATAGCCCGCCATGATTGGCCGCTTGAACCACGTCGCCATTGTTGTGCCTGACTTGCAGGCGGCGGCGGCCACATATCGAAACGCCCTAGGTGCGACAGTCTCCACGCCTGAAATCCTGCCCGATCACGGCGTGACAGTGGTGTTCGTTGAACTGCCCAATACCAAGATCGAGCTGCTGGAGCCTTATGGCGAAGGCTCCCCCGTTGCAAAATTCCTCGAAGGCTCCCCCTCCGGCGGCATGCATCACGTCTGCTATGAGGTCGACGATATTCTGGCTGCGCGGGATAAGCTTGTGGCAGAGGGTGCCCGCGTCCTTGGTGATGGCGAGCCCAAAAACGGCGCCCACAACAAGCCCGTCCTATTCCTGCACCCCAAAGACTTCTGCGGGACGCTAGTTGAGTTGGAGCAGGCATAGCGCCCGGTCATTCCATCAAGCGAAATTGTAGCGAAAACGCATAGCTTGCGTTGCGTCCTGTCCGCTGATGCCGCATTAATGCCGTATCGACTCATCCTGAGCCGCAAAGCGGTCGGAGGCTCCATATGGCGGCGATGACAAAACTAGAAAAGGCCTGCGAAGATAAAGGCCTGAAAATGACCGAGCAGCGCCGGGTAATCGCGCGCGTCATTGCTGACGCTGAGGATCATCCTGACGTTGAAACCGTATACCGCCGTGCGACTGCCGTTGATCCACGCATCAGCATCGCGACCGTTTACCGGTCGCTGAAGCTGTTTGAAGACGTAAACGTGCTGGTCCGACACGATTTCGGCGAGGGCCGGGCGCGCTACGAAGAAACCGGCGATCATCACGAGCACCTGATTGATATCGAAACCGGTGAAGTGATTGAGTTCATGCACCAGGAGCTGGAAACGCTGAAGGAACGGGTTGCTAACGAACTCGGCTATGAATTAGTAGATCACCGGCTCGAGCTTTATGGCCGCAAGCTCAAAAGCTGACGCGCCAGGAAACGGCCCAGCAGCAGGTCGCGCGTTCACAGCGAAACAGAGCCCGCTAGCCCGATTTGGTGGTGGCTGGGCAATCCTCGCATGGTCGCTTGCCGCCCTTGCCGCATTCCCACTGATCGCCGTTGTTGGCATAGCCCTCTCCCCATTCGGTGACGTCTGGGCGCATCTGGCAGACACCGTGCTGACCCGCTATCTGACAACGACATTGCTGCTAGCGCTTGGGGTCGGAACTGTGGTGGCGGCCATCGGCGTTGGCGCTGGATGGCTCGTCGCCATGCATGAATTCCCTGGTCGCCGCTGGTTTGAATGGGCGCTGCTTCTGCCCTTGGCGATCCCCGCCTACATCACCGGCTATGTGTATTCAGAATTGCTGGAATATTCTGGAATCGTGCAATCTACCCTGCGCGCGCTGCTTGGCTGGGCGACACCCCGGGACTATTGGTTTCCAGAAGTGCGATCCTTAGAAGGTGCCATCGCGCTGTTTGGTATCGCACTCTATCCATACGTTTATGTGCTGGCCCGCGCTGCTTTCTTGGCCCAGGGCGCTGGACCACTGGAAGCCGCACGATCGTTAGGCGCTGGGCCATGGCGGGCTTTTTTCCGGGTGGCACTGCCCTTGGCGCGCCCGGCTATTGTCGCTGGCGCTGCGGTTGCGATGATGGAAACGCTGAACGATATCGCGATCCCGCTGCATTTCGGCCTGCAGACCTTCAGCGTCGGCGTGTTTGACGCCTGGCTGCATATGGGAAGTGCCGCCGCCGCCGCCCAATTGGCCCTAGCGATGCTGGCCATAGTCGCATGCGTCATGATGCTAGAGCGCTGGGGCCGTCGCGGCAGAGGATTTGCTGAAGTGGGCCGCATGGGTCGGAAACCGAAGCGGCGTCGGTTATTGGGCTGGCATGGTTGGCTAGCGACCATGCTGTGCCTGGCGCCTGTCGCAGTGGGTTTCATTGCCCCTGCGGCACACTTGGTCGAGTCCGCAATTGGCGCGCCTGAAAGCGCTGATGGATTTCTGGGCCTTGCCGCCAATAGCGTCATCATGTCGGCTTTGGCCGCAGTGGCAGCGCTGCTCGTCGCTTTGGGCTTGGCTTATGGCTACCGCCTCCGCCCAAAACGCCCACTAAAACTCGCCAGCCGCTTCGCCAATTTGGGGTATGGCATTCCAGGTGCCGTACTGGCACTCGGCGTTCTGCTGCCGCTTGCCGCGTTCGATAATTGGCTGGACGGATGGATGCGCGAGGCGTTTGGGTTCGGTTATGGGCTGCTGCTGACAGGCTCTATCGCTGCATTGGTCTTCGCCTGCACGGTGCGGTTTCTGCCGCTCGCCCATGGCTCCGTGGAAGCTGGGCTAGAACGGGTGACGCCATCCATGGACGGTGCTGCACGCACGCTTGGCTGCGGCCCGCTTGGCGCGCTCGCCAGGGTGCACGCGCCGTTACTTCGAGGCAGCATTGTTGCCGCCCTGATATTGGTTTTTGTCGATTGCATGAAGGAGCTGCCAATGACGCTGCTCCTCCGTCCATTCGGATTCGAGACGCTGGCAACGCATGTCTACCAATACGCCTCCGCCGAACAGCTGGAAGCCAGCGCCTTGTCCGCGCTGGCCATAGTCGTCGTCGGCCTCGCCCCACTGATCATCCTCTCCCGCGTCATGGACCCGACGCGGAAGCAGTAAGATCAGCCCTGAAGGATCAGCTCAACCAGACCTGTCTCTTATACACATCTCCGAGCCCACGAGACCTCTCTACATCTCG
>CAJXVF010000102.1 GCA_913060845.1 uncultured Alphaproteobacteria bacterium
ATCTACACCTCTCTATTCGTCGGCAGCGTCAGATGTGTATAAGAGACAGGCACAAACAACACTGGGTGGTGGGCGGTATTCCTGTCGAGATGCGCGAGCGCTTCAACCTACCCAATGATGGAACTGGCATCGATGGTATCTACGAGGAGACTGGGGGGAACCAGGTCGCCTACCAGGTAAAATACCGCAAGAACCATAATCTGACCTTTGCCGAAGTGGCGCCGTTCCTTGGTATTACGGAGAAGTTCACTGATCGTGTGATTTTTACGAACGTATCAAAATTATCAGACAAGGCGGTCGTCCGAACACGCTGGTATAGCGGTGAAGTCTTCAATGCTCTTAAGCCGGAACAATTTGATCAGATAGAGGCGTGGCTTAAAGAAAAGCCTGCCCCTGTTATGAGGGCGACCCCCGATCCGAGTTACCAGACAGAAGTCCTCGACGATATTGCAGCGACACTAAAGGATAATGCTCGTGCGTCCTTGGTAATGGCCTGCGGAACGGGGAAGACACTCGTTGCCTTGTGGGCAACGGAACAGGCCAAGCCTCGGACAGTGCTAGTTCTCCTGCCATCGCTGATGCTTCTTCAACAGACACTTCGCGAATGGAGCCAGCACACAAGTTGGGGTTCACGGTTCAGCTATCTCTGCGTCTGCTCCGATAAGACGGTTGGACTTCGCGGCGACAGCATCAATATGGATAAGAGTGATGTGGGTTTTCGGGTTGATACGGACCCGGACCTTGTACGCCAGTTTCTGAGGCGTGAGACAGACGACATCAAGGTCATTTTCTCGACATACCAATCGACCGAAGTCGTTGCCGAAGGTGCTGCCGGCCTACCGCCGATTGATCTAGCGATCTTTGATGAAGCTCACAAAACGACAGGGCGTGCGGGCGGCATGTTCAGCCATGCACTGGATGACGGGAACCTCTCGATAAATAAGCGACTGTTCCTGACGGCAACCCCAAGACACATCGATATCCGCAAACGAGATAAAGAAGGCGACTTTGCAGTCCAGTCGATGGACGATGAGGGTGCCTATGGCCCAAGAGCCCATACCCTGTCGTTTGGCAAGGCCGCGAGCAAAGGCATCATCTGTCAGTACAAGGTCATCATCTCTCTAATCGACAAACAGATGGTCGATGACTTTAGCCGCAACAACGGCATTACGCTGATCGAGGGCGATGAGATCGGAGCGCGCTGGGTGTCTAACCTGGTGGCCTTAGACCAGGCGGTTAAGAAGGTGAGCGCGAGCAAGATCATTACCTTCCATAGCCGGGTCTCGAATGCGCAGGAGTTTGCAAGCACTGAACCGCGTGGGATAGCGCATTACCTCGATGACTATGATGTCCGGCACGTCAACGGGAAGCAAAATAGCAGTGTGCGGAGCGATGCGATCAGTGCATTCGCGGAAGCCCCAAAAGGATTAATAACCAATGCACGTTGTCTGAAAGAGGGTGTTGATATCCCTGCCGTCGACATGGTGGCGTTTATTGATCCTCGACAGAGCAGGGTCGATATTGTGCAGGCCGTTGGTCGGGCTATGCGCAAGCCGCGCGGGGTCACAACGAAGACGCTAGGCTACGTGCTGGTTCCGCTTTTTGCAGGGGCTGATGAAGAAAGCCTCGAGGATGCCATTAAGAGCGAGAAATTTGATGCGATAGCAAACGTCCTAAACGCGCTTCAAGAGCACGATGAAGAGTTAGTCGACATCATCAGGGGGATGCGGCAAGCCAAGGGCGAAGGAAAGCCCTTCAATCCCACGAGATTGTTAGACAAGATCGAATTTATCGGCCCGCAGGTTGCGTTTCATGAACTTGTTCAGAGCATATCCATAGAAATTACAGACCGTCTCGGGGTTTCTTGGGATGAGATGTTTGGTCGGCTTAAAAAATACAGAGAGCGCGTAGGACACTGCCGCGTTCCGGCGGGTCATAAAGAGGGTGATCACAGCCTAGGGACATGGGTTAGCGTCCAACGCCGGAGCAAAGCGACCCTCGCGCCAGAGCGTGTGCAAAGGCTAGATGGGATTGGCTTCGTCTGGGACCCACTCACTGCTGATTGGGAGGAAGGGTTTGCTGCCCTGAAGCTCTACCAAGAGCGCGTAGGGCACTGCCGCGTTCCGGCCACTTATAAAGATGGTGAATACAATTTGGGGAATTGGACTACCCATCAGCGCAAGTATAAAGCTAGAATCACACCAGAGCGTGTTCAACGGTTAGACGAGATTGGCTTCGTCTGGAACGTACGAAAGTAAACAAAATTAGGCGCGCTTCGCTTGGTAGATGCAGGGCGGTCTTCTGCAGGCGGCAGCACGGGTATAACTAGCCTAGATAGTCGCTAATTATAGACTTAGGCCACGTTAAGCCTCGGGGTTCAGCCCAGGAACGCAGCGTTGCTTGAGCATCAGCACACCGCCAAAATCGGATTTATTCATCTGAACTGGCATTATTAGGGGATATTAGGGGTCCCAACTGAGAAAGTGGGGGTACCCCCCGGGGTGGGGTCTCGACTGGGGCGATTTAGCTATTTGAGCTCGTAAAATTTTTGTAGGGGGATTAAACCGACCACGTGTTGTGAGGCCGGATCTACCTATGTAGTGGTTAAGCGAGTCGGCAGGCGATCGAGAGGCAAAAAACCTCAGCAAGCAACATCCAAACGCGGCAATGAACGCGGCAATTTTCTAAATGCACTATTGTCTTTAAGAACTAAAATACGCCTAAGTCTTTGATTAAATTGGCGCGCCCGAGAGGATTCGAACCCCTAACCTCCTGATCCGTAGTCAGGTGCTCTATCCAGTTGAGCTACGGGCGCGGCGCAACGGGATTTGAGCCCAATGCGAAGAGCGCGGAAGCTACTTGATTGGGTATGGGGTGGCAACTGGAAATTTGGCCGCAGGGGCGACTTTTCTAGGCGGTGCCCGAAATGCCGCGGGAAATTTGGCGGAAATAGGTGATGCGCTTGGACGGGACGATTGTATCTGGCGGCGTTTTGCTTTTATATCCGCCTTTGTATCCGCCCAATTGGGGTGGTCGATGAAACGCGCATCAATGTCCGGGGGGATCGTTGCGCGTAATCGGGGAAATGTGGTTTGCAGCGACTTCGCGGAATGATCATCAAATGCGCATGCGTCACCAGCTTGGCGATGGGCTTGGTTGCGTGCGCCCAACAGGGGCCATCCTATCAACAGCCCTCCCCTTATCCGCCAGCTAGGCAGGCAGATGCGCCACAGCTACAGCCCGCGCCATCGCTGGCTGCCCGCCCTGTTCAGAGCGGCGGACCAACCGGCACCTTCGTTGGTGCCAAGGTTCTGCAGCTCCGTGGTGACTTGAATACGATGCAGCGTGGGCTGTCGGCCCATGGCCAACAACTCCGCCAAGGGCAGGCCGCCACCGTCATCAATGCTGAACGCTATCACCAGCTGGTCGCGGCGATTAACGCCCGCCTGCAGGTCGGCACCACGCGCGGCAACCCGATTCTCACGAGCCAACTGGCCGAAGCCCAAGGCCAGCTTGCTCGGATTGATGCAGATGTCGCCCGGTTGGGGGATTTGGCTGCACGGGTTTCGACCGATTCGGCCCTTGCGGGATATCTGCTCGAATCCGTGCGCGCGGCATATAATCTTTCAGGCGCAGTGGATGAGGACCATCGTCAGCTCGCGATTCTGGAGGATGAAGTCAACCGCACCGTTGTGCTGATTGATCGCCTGCTGTCCGAGATCAATACGGATGTAACCCGCCAAACGGCCTATGTCGGGCGCGAACGGCAGAATATCACGACCCTATCGCTGGCCGTTAAAAACGGCGAATCCTATGGCGGCAATCTTGGTGTCTCTGCATTAGCAGCCCCCGCCGCCGCGCCGCAGCGTCAATTCAGCGGCGCAGCGCCTACGCGCTCTGGCCGGCCACTGGTCGTGATCCGGTTTGACCGGGCGACGGTAGAATATGAGCAGCCCCTATATCGCGCGATCAGCGAAGCCTTGTCTCGACGCCCATCTGCCAGCTTTGAGATTGAGGCTGCAGCCCCTGCTACCGCCGCATCGCCAATTTCAGCCCGCCGCCAAGCAGAACGCGTGACGCGGACGCTGATTGAAATGGGTGTGCCGCGCAATCGCTTGGCGCTGTCCGAACGCATCGCACCTGACGCCCGCAGTGATGAAGTCCGCATTTACGTGCGTTAAGGCTGATCCGCGAACCACATCCACTACCACTACATTTTCCGGAGAGAGCCGCCATGGCGCCCCATTCATTTCCCGTGTCCTGGGAAGATCTGCACCGGGACGCCCGCGCTCTCGCGTGGCGGCTTGCGACCATGCCGAAGTTTGACCGCGTCGTCGCTATTGCACGCGGCGGTCTGGCTCCCGCAGCAATCATCGCCCGCGAGCTTGAAATTCGCTACGTGGATACGATCTGCATTTCCTCATATGAGGACCGAGACCAAGGCCGTTTGAATGTGCTGAAAGCCATGAATGATCCAGGCGATGGCGCTGGTATTCTGGTGATTGATGATTTGGTGGATTCAGGCGAAACGGCGCGGGCTGTCAAACAGATGCTGCCCAAAGCCCATATCGCGACGGTCTATGCAAAACCGGCGGGGCTGGAAGTAGTCGATACGTACGTGACCCAGGTCAGCCAGGACACATGGATCATATTCCCATGGGATAAGGGCGAGCCTGTGGTTCATGCTCACGCTGCCGGGCGCACAGCGCCTTAGCCATCTACCCAGGCGCACAGCGCTCTAGCCTGCATTCAGCGCTGGCGGGCCGATACTTTCAGTGCGTGAATAGTTTCCTCACCGAGCGCACGGGCAGCCTCTAAGCGATGTAAGCCTTCAACCAACACCAGCCGCTTGCCATCGTCGCGCACCATGATGGGGACCTTCTGGCCGTCTTCCATCATACTTTCGGCAATCTCGTCGACCTTAGCGGCATCAACGTCGCGCTTACGCTTAGCTGGCACGTATATCTCTTCGATGGCGATCTTATAGGTATCCATCCACTTCCTTCCTGTTCCAAGCCCTCAGACACAGCATGACGGCTAACCAAGATGAACGGAAGAGATTAAACCTCGCCGAATCCCATGCCGAGGCCAATGGCATCCAATACCGTATCAACAGCTTGAGGTGCGGTAACAGCGCCAGAGCGGACGCCAGATTCAGCCGCCGCGAGTTGGACCTTAGCGTCAGCAGTACCGAGCATCCCGGCCAGCAATCGGTCATGGAGCATGGCGCGCAGCCAACCAACTTGTTGGTCCTGGCGGCGACGGTCGAACTTGCCGTTTGCGGTCATGATATCCCGATGGCGCTCAATCTCTGCCCAGAGCGCGTCCAGGCCGACATTCCTTAATCCACTGCACAGCAGTACTGGCGGAGCCCAATCCGGATCCGCCTGGGCCATGATGTGCAGCGCCGCCCGATATTCCCGTTGCGCCGCCTGGGCGCGGGTGGCGTTATCGCCGTCTGCTTTATTAACTGCGATCATATCTGCGATTTCCAGCAGGCCTTTTTTGATACCCTGCAACTCATCGCCAGCACCGGGCAGCATCAGCGCCAGGAAGAAATCCGTCATATCAGCGACGGCGATTTCGGATTGGCCAACGCCAACCGTCTCCACCAGCACCACATCATGGCCCGCGGCTTCCATGACCAGCATGGTCTCCCGAGTCGCACGCGTGACGCCGCCAAGCGTTCCAGCGGATGGCGACGGGCGGATGAAGGCGCGCGGGTCTGCTGCCAGCGCTGCCATCCGCGTTTTGTCGCCTAGGATGCTGCCATGGGTGCGGGATGACGTGGGGTCTACCGCTAGCACAGCGACACGGGAGCCATTGGCGATGAGTGTCTGACCAAGCGCTTCGATAAACGTACTCTTGCCAACACCTGGAACGCCTGTAATCCCAATCCGGCGGGCTTGGCCTGTGTGCGGCAACAAGCGTTGCAGCATCGCCTGGGCTTGGCGACGGCGGGCGGGATTGCGGTTCTCAACCAGCGTAATTGCACGGCCGATTATAGCCCGGTCGCCAGCTAAAACGCCGTCTGCCAGCACATCAGGATCAACCGTGGACATGGAAATCGGCATAAATGCGCCCGCCAGAAACAAACCGGGCTGTTCGGGACCAGCCGCTCAGGACCGGAAATGGTGGGCGCGACAGGGATTGAACCTGTGACCCCTGCCGTGTGAAGGCAGTGCTCTCCCGCTGAGCTACGCGCCCGGCACGCTAGTGCGAAGAAGGGGGAGTTACGGCATTGGGGCCGCGCCTGTCAATGGCTACAGCAGGCGGTTTGGCGCTGAATCAACCCGCTTTGGAAGGTGTCGCGAATTAAGGCAATGTCGTGGCGTCGCTTGAATGCAGCGCTGATATTGCGCATATCCGCTACAACTGTGTTCTTCTGGAGTTATTACGATGGCGATGCGTCAAACATTGGCTGGCCTAGTATGCACGATAGCGGCCTCCGCCGCCGTGACCCCGACGCTTGCCGAAAGCATAATGGATGGCGCTCCGGCAGCGAAGCCTGAAGCTGCTGGCTCGTTTGTATATCAAGGCTATGCGGGTGGCTTAAAGGTTGGCGAAGTGGCGATGGACGTAGCCCTGCGTGACGGGCGATATGCAGCGAAAATGCGGCTAGAAACAGCAGGCATGGTCGGCTGGTTCGTCGAATGGCGGCACGGCACGTCTGTTCAAGGAGCCACGTCGCCCGATCAAGGCCCAGCAACCCACGGCGCACCGCTGACTGTTAAAAACTACCACGCAGATTCGTACTGGAAAAAGAAAGACCGGTTTGTAAATTTCGAAGTCAGCAACGGCGGCGTTGCAGAAGTGACGAAAGCCGCCCCGCACCCCGTTAAGGATGAACGGCGCTCAACAATAACAGACACCCAGCGGACGGATGTCCTAGACCCACTGAGCGCCATTATTGCCGTTGGCCGAACGCTTGAGCAAACCGGGTCCTGTAAGGTGTCTTACCCAGTTTATGATGGCCGCAGGCGCTACACGCTGAAAATAGAAGACGAAGGCATCGCCGAGTTAGAGCCTAGCCGCCGCACCCCATATGAAGGTGATGCGCAACGGTGCAAATTTGTTTTCGAACGCGTAGCCGGATTCCGTAAGGCTTTTGCCGCCGACGATGAACCCACCAATGGTCGCGCCTATTATCGCCGCCCTGCTCCAGGTGCCCCGATGATGCCAGTGAAGATCATTGCCGAGCTTGAGCTTGGTTCTGCAATCATCAATCTCAAGCAATATAAAGCGCTCGACCCAGCAAAGGCTGAGCAAACCTTGCTGCAGCAGCCTAAAAAGCCATAGATTGCTTCCTACCAGATCACTGATCCGAAATTTGGGACTTGTTTACGTTCGTCCGCCATTGTCCGCCCTGATAATACAAACCCGGTCTTTGATGCTTAGGGGCAATTAATGAGCGACGCGGCGGAACAGCGCCCATCACCAAGCGCTAACGCAGATGCGGCAGAAGCTGAGAAGCTGAAATTTCTCGGCATGATTAGCCATGAGCTAAAAACACCACTGAACGCCATCTTAGAGCCCGTTTTAAAAGTTGTTGAGTGATAACAGTGGGATGTGATTCCATC